>RFNL01000440.1 GCA_009927195.1 Betaproteobacteria bacterium
ACCCATGGGCGTGGCGCAGCCCGACAACATGCCCAAAGCCCCGAGCACCGAACCGGCCGAAGCGGTTTGTATCCATTGACGACGTTTCATGGCAACTCCTGATCAGTTTTTCTGGGCAGCGAAATAGGCTGCGATGGCTTGGATTTGTTCGTCCGAATAGCCCTTGGAAATTTGGTGCATGAGGGTGGCGGGCAAGGCGCCCGACTTGAATGCCTGCATTTTGGCCACCGTGGCAGCGGCAGGCACACCGGCCAAGCCCGCCAAGCCGGGTTGGGCTTGGCCATTGGTGCCGTGACAGTTGGCACATCCAGCGGCCCAGCTGCGCACATGCTCGGGAGCAGGTTGCGCCATTGCACCAGCGCAGGACAGCACCAAAGCAGCGGCCAAAGTGGCGAATTTGTTTGATTTCATCTTGGCTCCTTCAAAAATCAGGGACTTCAGGTGGGTTCGGTGTGGCATGGTTTTGCAAGTCAGCGGCTCAGTCAGTGTGCGCTTGAATGGCCAACTGGGTGCACATGGCGCGGCACATGCCCACCACACCTTCGTTGACAATGCAGTAATAAATTTGCACCCCCTCGCGGCGGCGGCCCAAAATGCCCGCACGGTACAAGGTGTGTAAATGCTGTGACATATTCGATTGGGTGGTGTCAATGGTTTGCAGCAACTCGCCGACGTTTTTTTCGCCCAGGCACAAAGCGCTGATGATTTTCAAACGCAAGGGCGCGGCCATGATCCTAAAGGTTTTGGCCGCATCGCGAAAAACCTGGTCGGACGCCGACCAATCGGCCACAGTTGCAGCTGGGGTTGATGCAGAGTCTGGATGGGTAACAGGGACAGTGGCAGTGGGCACGGGGTGGTCCAGATGGGGCAAGTCAGGCAAAGTACGCCATTGGATTTTGCCTCAAGCCAGCACCCATGCCCCAACGCATGGCGCCTATAGGTTGTTTGGCAAAACCTGGGGGGCTTCACGGCTGGCCGTGCCTCCCACGGACAACCACAAGGCATGCACCCGCTGATGCAAATCGCGCGCCCAAACCCGCCGATCACGCCCGTCGGCGGTTTGTGCCTCGCCCCAGGCCAAATGCACTTGCAGGCCCCGGGCACACACCGTGCGCCAAATCGAATCGACCAGGGTCTCTTCACCCACAAAGCTCACCGCCTGGCTGGTTTGGCCGCTGTGAGCATCAAGATAGCGCAGCGCCACCGGCAAGACCGGTGCGGGCGCGCTGATGGCGGCCTGGATCAGGTTGGCATGGAACGGCAACAGGCCCAGTCCATTGCTGGTGGTGCCCTCGGGAAAAACAGCCAGCACATCGCCTGCTCGTAAGCACGCCACCATCTGGTGCACCAAGCGCATGGCATCGCGCCGCGATGCGCGTTCAACGAACAAAGTGCCCGCTGCAGCGGCCATGGCGCCAATCAATGGCCAGTGGTGGACTTCGGACTTGGCCACAAAACGGGCATGGCCACAGGCGTGGAGCACCAAAATATCCAGCCAAGTGACATGGTTGCAGACCAGCAACACCGGTCCATGTGTGGGGGCTTTGCCTTGGGTGTGCAGTTCAATGCCGAGCGCCTCAAGCATCTGGCCCGACCATTGGACAACGGCCTGGGCGCGTTGGGCGGCATCCATGTGCGCAAAATCGCGGCGGATGCGCCAGTGGCCCTGCGCTATCCGTGCGATGACCCGCGCCAATCGCGCCATGCCTAAGAGTGCGCGCAAGGCCATGCGTGAAAGGCGTTGTCCCAGCTCATGGGGCGCAGTACACCTGATGCCCAGTGACCCAAGTGGCCCGCACCGATGCGGGCAAGGCCATGCCGCAAATGTCAAAGGCAAACGGGGTGTGCTTGCACTGGCTGCGCAAGGCCCCGGGGGTGACGCGCCAAGTGGTCGTGGGATCGACCACACACACATCCGCAGGCGCACCCACTTGCAATTGGCCCAGGCCGGGTGCGGCCCCTGCACCACTTTGCGCCAGCAAGACGGCGGGTGCGGAGGTCACCACTTGCAAAGCCCGGTGCATGCCCACCGCTGGGTCTTGGCCCCACTTGAGAGCCATGCTCAACAACAACTCCAAACCGGTGGCACCGGGCTGGGCTTGGGCAAAGGGCAAGGCCTTGGCATCACCCTCGACCGGCGTGTGATCGGACACCAAGGCATCGATGGTGCCGTCGCGCAAACCCACGCTCAAGGCCGCGCGATCGGCTTGCTGACGCAGCGGTGGGTTGAGCCGGGCGCGACTGTCAAAGTAACCGATGTCCACATCGATCAAATGCAAGGAATGGATGCTCACATCGCAACTGATGGGCAAGCCCTCTGCCTTGGCCTGGCGCACCAACTCAACCCCTGCCGCACTGGACAGGCGGCAAATGTGCACCCTGGCCCCGGTGATGCGCATCAACGCCAAGATGGTGTTGAGCGCAATGGTTTCGGCCGCCACCGGCACGCCGCTCAAACCCAGGCGGGTGGCCAGCGGTCCGCTGGCGGCCACGCCTTTGCCCAAATGCAACTCTTGGGGCCGCAGCCATACGCTGTAATCAAAGGTGGCCGCATACTGCATTGCGCGTTGCAACACCTGGGTGTTGCCCACCGCTTGCTCGGCCTGGCCAAAACCCACGCAACCAGCCTCGGTCAGTTCGTTCATTTCGGTCAGCACCTCGCCGGTCAAGCCACGTGTGAGTGCGCCCAAGGGGTACACACGGGACAAATGCAACCGCTCTGCGCGATAGCGCAGCATGTCCACCAAGCCAGGTTCGTCCAGCACCGGGTCGGTGTCGGGCGGGCAGACCAAACTGGTCACCCCACCGGCCACCGCAGCCGCCAGTTCGGTATTGAGCATGTGCTCGTGCTCATGACCGGGCTCGCCCAATCGGGCGCACAAATCCACCAAACCCGGCAGAACCCAATGGGCACTGGCGTCGTACACCGCATCGGGCGTGAAACCTGTTGGGGCCTGGCCAATGGCCACGATGTGTCCGTCGGCAATGGCCAGATCGGCGGCAGCATCCAGGCCGCTGGCCGGGTCGATCACGCGGCCATGTTGGATCAAGGTCTTCATGCTTCGTTCCCCGCCACGATGGACATCACCGCCATGCGCACCGCAATGCCAAAAGTGACCTGGGGCAGGATCACGCTTTGCGCGCCATCGACCACGGCTGAATCGATTTCCACCCCCCGGTTGATGGGGCCTGGGTGCATGACGATGGCGTCGGGCTTGGCACATTGGAGCTTGGCCGGCGTGAGGCCAAAGCCCTTGAAATATTCTTGGCTGGAGGGCAACAAAGCGCCGCTCATGCGTTCGTTTTGCAGCCGCAACATGATCACCACATCGCAGTCTTGGATGCCGGCCTCCAGTTGGTGAAACACCTTCACGCCCATGTGCGAGAGGTCGCCAGGCACCAAGGTCTTGGGGCCCACCACCCGCACCTCGGCACAACCCAAGGTGGTCAAGGCGTGGATGTCGGAGCGCGCCACCCGTGAGTGCAGCACATCGCCCACGATGGCCACCCGCAGGTTGGCAAAATCGCCCTTGTAGTGGCGAATCGTGTACATGTCGAGCAAGCCCTGGGTGGGGTGGGCATGGCCGCCGTCGCCCGCATTGACCACATGCACATGCGGGGCCACATGCTCGGCAATCAGATAAGGCGCGCCCGACTCGCTGTGGCGCACCACAAAAATATCCGCCGCCATGGCCGATAAATTGGCAATCGTGTCGAGCAGCGACTCGCCCTTGCTGGCCGAACTGCGCGCGATATCCAGATTGATCACATCGGCCGACAAGCGTTTGGCTGCTATTTCAAAGGTGGTTCGGGTGCGGGTGCTGTTTTCAAAAAACAGATTGAACACGCTCTTGCCGCGCAGCAGTGGGACTTTTTTCACCTCGCGGTCGCTGACCGACACAAACTGGCTGGCGATGTCCAAAATATGGGTGATGGTGTTGCGCGGCAAACCCTCGGTGGACAAGAGATGGATCAATTCGCCGTGACGGTTGAGTTGTGGATTTCTTTTGTAAAGCACCATCAACCCCTGAGCGAAAAAGACAGCTGGCCTTGATCATTGCGCTGCAACCTCAACTTTTGATCTGCGGGCAGGCTCAGGCGGGCCGCAGCGCAGTCGGATTGGATGGGCAACTCGCGCCCGCCCCGGTCGACCAATACCGCCAAGCGCACTCTCGCAGGTCGGCCATAGTCGTACAGCTCGTTGATGACCGCACGCACCGTGCGCCCGGTGTAGAGCACGTCGTCAATGACCCAAAGGCAGGCTCCTTCGATGTCGAAAGGCAAGCGGGTCACGCCGCCATCGGCCAAACCGCGGCGCGCAAAATCATCGCGGTGCATGGCCGAAGAAATGACCCCGAAGGGCTCGGCCACACCCAAGTCGGCTTGCAAACGCTCGGCCAACCAAGCGCCACCTGAGGTGATACCGACCAAGCGGTCTTGCGCCTGCCAACGCGGTTGCAAGGCGCGCAACAAGTCGCCATACAAGCTCTCGGCATTGAGCGACAAATTTCCACTCATGCGGCCATCTCCTGAAAAAACTGCTGCAAGATGATGCTGGCACTGACCGCATCCACATCCGCAGCCCGATTTGCCAAAGCCTCGGTGGTGCTGTAGCGCTCATCAACTTCAAACACCGGCAATCCATAGCGGCCCTGCAACTGGCGTGCAAAGCGTCGGGCCCGGTGGGTGTTTTCATGCGCTGCACCATCGGGGTGAAACGGCACACCCACCACCAAGGCATCGGGCTGCCAGTCTTGGATGCAGCGGGTGATCAAGGGCCAACGCGCATCGCCTTGCGCTGTCAAATGACCTTGCGGCGAAGCCTGGCGCAGCAAACGGTTGCCCACCGCTACGCCAGTGCGCCGGGTGCCAGGGTCAAAAGCCAGAAAAGAAAGCAAATGGGGCGCAAGCTGACGGGAGCCGATCGATGCGCCAACGCTCATGCGTGCCCCGCGTCAGGCGAAATCATCCATGACTGCAAGCCCAACAAGGACAGCGCTTTGTCGTAGCGCTGGTCGCAAGGGGTGTCAAAAATCACCGAGGTATCGGCCTGCACCGTCAACCAGGCGTTTTCAGCCAACTCCGACTCCAATTGACCTTGCCCCCAAGCGGCATAACCCAAAGAGATCAGCACCTTGCGCGGACCCGCACCGGTGGACAAGGCCTCGAGCACGTCTTTGGAGGTAGTCATGTCCAAGCCCCCCGGTACCGACAAAGTCGATGCGTACGCGGATTCACTCGGTGGGGTGGTTGCAGCCAACACCGGTTCATGCAGCACAAAGCCACGCTCGGTGTGCACCGGTCCGCCTTGGTAAACAGGGGTTTGATTCAGGTCTTCACGGTGCAGGGGCAGGTCGACTTTGTCGAACAAACCGCGCACATTGATGTCGCTGGGTTTGTTGATCACCAACCCCAAAGCCCCACGTTCGCTGTGTTCACACAAGTAAACGACGCTCTTGGAAAACGATTCATCGGACAATCCGGGCATGGCGATCAAAAAATGATGCGTCAGATTGATCGGTTCAGAATCCATGTTCATTAGCGCATTTTATGTTGAAGACAAAACGCCCAGACACTGCCCGGTTTGACACGGGTTTGGTGTGGTTTCGCCGCGATTTGCGCGCCCACGATCACGCCGCCTTGCACCACGCCTTGGACCAATGCGCCCAGGTGCACGCGCTGTTTGTGCTTGATCGCGATATCTTAGAACCGCTACCGCGCAGAGACCGACGGGTGGACTTTATTTTGGCCAGCCTGTGCGATTTGGATGCTGCCCTGCGCGCTTTGGCAGGTCATGCGCATGCCGGACTGATGGTTGGCCATGGCGAGGCAGCCCATGAGGTCGGCACTTTGGCCCAACAGCTCGGCGTCCAAGCGGTATTTGCCAATCATGACGATGAGCCTGCCGCTGTGGCGCGCGACAACTTGGTGCGCACCCGCTTGGCCCAACAAGGGCAGGAATTTTTCACCTTCAAAGACCATGTGGTGTTTGAGCGCGCAGAGGTGTTGACGCAAAGTGGCACACCGTATGGCGTGTTCACGCCCTACAAAAACGCTTGGCTGAAAAAACTCCAGCCCGCTCAGCACTTGACCGCCTGGCCTTGCAGCGGCTTGCGCGGCCAGTTGGCCCAGCGACCAGCGGCGTGGCAAAAAGACCCACCCACGGCGCAAGACATTGGCTTTGCGCCCAGCAATTTGGCCGAGTTACCCGTGAAATGCGGTGCCACCGGCGGGCAACAGGTGTTGGCAGATTTTTTAACGCGCATCGACCACTACGAAGCAACGCGCAATTTCCCAGCCATCAAAGGACCCAGTTACCTGAGCGTGCACCTGCGCTTTGGCACGGTGTCAGTGCGCGAACTCGCACGCTTGGCCCATGAGCGCATGCAGCAGGGTTCGGCGGGGGCAGCGGTGTGGTTGACCGAGTTGATTTGGCGCGACTTTTACCACCAAATTTTGTTCCACCATCCGCGTGTGGTGGAGCGCTCATTCAAACCCGAATACGATGCCATAGCCTGGGCCAGTGGCCAAGGCGCCAACGATCTGTTTGCCGCCTGGTGTCAAGCGCGCACCGGCTACCCTTTGGTGGATGCGGCCATGGCGCAAATCAACCAAACTGGCTACATGCACAACCGCTTGCGCATGGTGGTGGCCAGTTTTTTGGTCAAGGACTTGGGCATCGATTGGCGCTGGGGGGAGGCTTACTTTGCCACCCATTTGATTGACTTTGATCTGGCCGCCAACAATGGCGGCTGGCAATGGGCCAGTTCCAGCGGTTGTGATGCACAGCCCTACTTTCGCATCTTCAATCCCATCAGCCAAAGCGAAAAGTTTGACCCCCAAGGCAAGTTCATCCGGCGCTATCAGACCCAGTTGGCCGCGCTGCCCGATCGCCACATCCATGCACCCTGGCTGGCCCCCGCCGAGGTGCTTCAAGACGCCGGCATCCGCCTGGGTGAGAACCAGCCATGGCCAGTGGTTGACCATGCGCAGGCTCGGTCAGACACCTTGTTGCGCTATTCGGTGGTGAAAAAGTAAACCCGCTGCGGGCTCAGACGGCCAAGCCGCGCAATGCCGCCATCAGCGCCGGGTTGGGTGCGCGCACAAAACCGGCCGCGTACTGGTGCAACAGGCGCAGCATTTCATGCGCAGCGGCCAACGCTTGCTCAGCCAAGCCATTAAAGTCTTCGCGCGACCAGGCCGCGTGCACCGCTTGGGCCAGCGCCTCGCACAACTCAGCCATGCCATCGAGTTGCATGTCGCGCAACAGCTGGCGCAACAGCTCGGTGGATGCCCCCAAGGCATTGCGCAAAGACTCATCCGATGGCGCATTGGCCGCATGCTCGAGCAAGGCTTGCCAATCCCCCACCTGGGCATGGACAAACTCAAGGAACAAACTGTTCAAGGCCTCGGCCTGTTGCGTGGGCGTGGGCACCAGCGGAGCCACACCGGGGGCTGCGGCCATGATGCGGGCGCAGACCACGCCGTGCCAATCCTGCCAATCCAAACCTTGGGCTTGCGACAAGTGGGCGAAAAAATGACCGGCAACAGCCCAAAATTTAAGCTGCTCTGCGAGGGAATTGGGTGGCCCATGAGCGGCTTGCACACACAAGGATTGCAGAACTTGGGCAGGCGCATGGGCCACACGAGGTCGGCCACGCAACAAATCCAACATGGCCTGGTCGAAGGCCTGCCGCCAAACAACAGGCGCAACAAGAACCTCAGGGTTCATGGGCAAACAGGTAATTTAAATTTCAACCATTTCGAAGTCTTCTTTGCGCGCACCGCATTCTGGGCATGTCCAGTTCATGGGAACTTGCTCCCAAGGCGTTCCAGGCGCAATGCCATGCTCAGGTGCGCCGGTGGATTCGTCGTAAATCCATCCGCATATCAAACACATCCAGGTTTTTGCCACAGTCTTGCCTTCGGATCGAATGAAAAAAGCTAAGGGCTTAGCCACAAAGGGCTCGCATAGAATGACTTGCATTGTATAGATCACCATGGCGCAAGAATTCCCATCTCATGACAACCCATCGCTGGATGAAGAGGCCAGCGCCCCCGCCTGCGTGATGTGCTTCAACGCCAACGACGCCAGTGGTGCCGGCGGCCTGGGTGCCGACCAACTCACCGTGGCCTCGGTGGGCGCACACCCAATGGCGGTGGTGACAGGCGTTTACATCCGCGACAGTGCAGAAATTTTCGACCACATCGCTCTGGACGACGACGCCGTGGCCGAACAAGCCCGCGTGGTGCTGGAAGACAGCTCGGTGCAAGTTTTCAAAGTGGGTTTTTGCGGCACCCCCGAAAACCTCAGCGTGGTGGCCCAAACCTGCAGCGATTACGCCCAAGTGCCGGTGGTTGCTTATATGCCCAATTTGTCCTGGTGGGATGAAGACCAAGCCGAGGCCTATCAAGATGCCTTCATGGAATTGCTGCTCCCCCAAACCACCGTGCTGGTGGGTAACCACAGCACTTTATGGCGCTGGTTATTGCCCGACTGGTCGCAAAGCAAAAGCCCAGGCCCGCGCGACCTGGCGCGTGCGGCCAGCGAAAAAGGCACGCCCTACTTATTGGTCACCGGCATCGCCCAAGCCGACCAACAAATTGAAAACGCCTTGGCCACACCCATGACGGTATTGGCCACGGAGCGTTTTGAGCACATCGACGCGGTTTTCTCTGGCGCAGGCGATACCTTGAGTGCGGCGCTGGCTGCCTTGCTCGCGGCTGGCACCGATCTGGAAGCCGCTTGCCTGGAAGCCCTCAATTACCTGGATCATTGCTTGGACAACGGTTTTCGCTCTGGCATGGGCCATGTGGTACCCGATCGTTTGTTTTGGGCCCACAGCGATGATGACGAGAGCGACAGCAGTGATGTGGCCACCGAATTTGCCCTTCCACCGCACGAAACCAAGCATTGATCCGCCATGACCGATCTGAACCAAACACTCTTTGAGCGCGCCCGCCAAGTCATCCCTGGTGGTGTCAATTCGCCGGTGCGCGCTTTTCGCGCAGTGGGTGGCACGCCTCGTTTTGTCAAGCGCGCACAGGGTGCTTATTTTTGGGACGCGAATGACCAGCGCCACATCGATTACATCGGCTCATGGGGCCCCATGATTCTGGGTCACGGTCATCCAGCGGTGGTCGAAGCGGTGCAAAAAGCGGTGTTGGAAGGCTTCTCTTACGGTGCCCCCACCGAGCGTGAAATTGAACTCGCCGAAGCGCTGCTCAAACTCATCCCCTCGATGGACATGGTGCGCTTGGTCAGCTCGGGCACCGAGGCTGGCATGAGCGCACTGCGGTTGGCACGTGGTGCCACCGGACGCAGCAAGATCATCAAGTTCGAGGGCTGTTACCACGGCCATGCCGATGCATTGTTGGTGAAAGCGGGCTCTGGTTTGGCCACCTTCGGCAACCCCACCAGCGCGGGCGTGCCCCCCGAAGTGGTGCAACACACCTTAGTGCTCGAATACAACAACCTGGCACAACTCGAAGAGGCCTTTGCCCTGCACGGCCAGGAGTTGGCTTGTTTGATGATT
>RFNL01000183.1 GCA_009927195.1 Betaproteobacteria bacterium
TTTTAAAACTTGCCGTATTGGAGATATGCCTCCACCGGGTCCATGCCTGAGCGGATGGCCTCGCGCACCTGGTTTTCGGTCTGCGCCACGGCTTCGGTTTGGCTCACCACATCGGCCACCAAGGCCTGAGGGATGACCACCACCCCATCGCGATCGCCCAGCACATGGTCGCCGCTGTGGATGGTGACGCTGCCAATGGTTACCGGCTCGCCATAGCGGTCAGGTTGCCAGCGCGCCACGATGTCGGACGGGGTGAAGAACGTGTGCACCACCGGAAAGCCCAACTCCAAAATGAAGTCGGTGTCGCGGCATCCCCCATCGACCACATAGCCCAGCACCCCTTTGTTTTTCAAGGTTTCGGCAGACAACTCACCCATCAAGGCAATTTCTTGGTTGTGCGGCTGGCACACCACCACATGCCCACTGGGCGCTTTGGACAACAAGTTGGTCCAACCCAATAAGCTGTCGTGGCGGCTTATGCTGTGGTCGATGTGGCCCGAGACTGTCCAGGCCGGGCCGGCCAGCTTGAGGGCCGGATCCAGGGGGCGCAGGTGTGAGGGCAGCACGCAATTGGGGTGATCCATCCCGCGCATCACATCATGCACCGCGCCGGTATAGAGTTTGGACAATCGCTCGACCAGTGATGGGTTGTTGGGCATCATGGGGGTACTCCTGTGAGCCACTTTACGAGATTGGGCAGCTGGCCTGCGTGCTGGAAAACCCCTGCTACAAGCCGCTGTCCCAGTTTTGTGGATAGACCCACAACAGCAGGCTGGTCATCACCAAGTAACGCAAGAATTTACCCACACCCATGTACATCAAGCAAGGCCAAAAGGGCAAACGCAAATACCCGGCCACCGCACACAAGGGGTCGCCAATCACGGGCAGCCAACTGAGCAAACAGGCTTTGGGCCCCAAAGTTTGCAGCCAAGCCAGGGCGCGCAAGCGCACCGCACTGTCGCCGCGCACCTTGCTCACCATTTTTTCGGTGCCCCAACCCATCCACCAATCCAGTGCGCCGCCCAAAGTGTTGCCCAACGTCGCCACGCCAATGGTGGGCCAAAATAACTCGGGGTTGAGCTTGATCAAACCAAACACCACCGGTTCTGAACCCATGGGCAACAAGGTGGCCGACACAAAGGACACCACAAACACTGTGCTCAGGCCGTAGCGTGGCAGTGCCAAAGTGGTCAACAACAGGTGCATCCAATCCATCGTGGCCTCAGTATAGGAACATGTTAGGGGTCACTGCGCTCGCATGGGTGTTTACGTGAATGAAAAAACTGTTTGGACGACTTGTCATGCGCAATGGCACGCCGCTAAAATCGTGCCTTCTTTTTAAGCACTCGCTCTGCCCGCTCCATCAAACTTTTGATCATGCAAATTGGACCTTTTGCGCTGCGCAATCGATTGATGGTCGCCCCCATGGCGGGCGTGACCGACAGGCCTTTTCGCCAGCTGTGCAAACAATGGGGTGCGGGTTATGCGGTCAGCGAAATGATCACTTCGCGACCTGATTTGTGGCACACCGCCAAAACCATGCGGCGCGCCGATCACCACGGCGAAAGCGGACCGATTGCCGTGCAAATTGCTGGCACCGATCCGCAGACGATGGCCCATGCAGCGCGCCACAACATCGATCACGGCGCGCAAATCATTGACATCAACATGGGTTGCCCGGCCAAAAAAGTCTGCCATGTCTGGGCCGGCTCGGCTTTGATGCAAAACCCAACATTGGCCCTGGCCATCGTTGAGGCGGTGGTCCAAGCCTGTGCCCCATTGGGCGTGCCGGTCACCTTGAAGATGCGCACCGGCTGGAGCCAGGCGCACAAAAATGCATTGCCTTTGGCCTTGGCCGCTGAACAAGCGGGCGTGCAAATGATCACCATCCATGGTCGCACCCGTGAGCAAGCTTACAAAGGCCAGGCCGAATACCTCACGGTGGCCGAGGTCAAGTCTCGCGTGCGCGTTCCGGTGGTGGTCAATGGCGACATCGATTCACCTCAAAAAGCCCGCGCTGTGCTTGCACTCACGGGTGCGGATGCTTTGATGGTCGGCCGCGCCGCGCAAGGTCGGCCTTGGATTTTTCGCGAAATCGCCCACCACCTGGAAACCGGTGACCTGCTGGCCCCGCCCCTGGTGGCTGAGGTGCGTCGCACCTTGTTGGCCCATTTGCATGCGCATTGCGCTTTGTATGGTGAGTGGACCGGTGTGCGCACTGCCCGCAAGCACTTGGGTTGGTATGTGCGCCACATGCCAGGTGGTGAAACCTTTCGCCAGCATATCAACACATTGGAAGACCCGCAGGCCCAGGCCGATGCGTTGGGTTTGTTTTTTGATCAGTGGGCACAAACCTCTGACCGCATGCCTGCGGCCGATTGGGCCCACACCCCAACAACTGAGACACAGTTAGCATGAGCAAAAAAAACATAGAAGACGTGGTGCGTGCCAGTCTGGAGACTTACCTGCGCGATTTGCGCGGCACCGAACCCGGCAATTTGCATGACATGGTGATGCTCACGGTTGAAAAACCATTGCTGGAGGTGGTCATGAAGCACGCGGACGACAACCAGTCCCGTGCCGCCCAATGGCTGGGCCTGAACCGCAACACCTTGCGCAAAAAACTCACCGAGCACAATCTGCTTTGATTCCTTCTTCCGAGCGCCAGTGGACACACGCCTCTGCGACAACCTTGGAGCATCATGAATGCATTGATCTCAGTCTCTGATAAGAGCGGTATCGCCGAACTCGCCCATGCCTTGCACGACTTGGGGGTGGGCCTGATTTCCACCGGCGGCACGGCACAATTGCTGCGCGACCAAGGTTTGCCGGTGCGCGAGGTGGCCGATGTCACGGGCTTTCCCGAAATGCTCGATGGTCGAGTGAAAACCTTGCACCCCAAGATACATGGTGGCTTGTTGGCCCGGCGCGACTTGTCCGCGCACAGGCAGGCCTTGCAAATTCATGGCATCGACACCATTGACCTGTTGGTGGTCAATCTCTATCCGTTTGAGGCCACCGTGGCCAAGCCCGGTTGCACCCTGGAGGATGCGATTGAAAACATCGATATTGGTGGCCCTGCCATGGTGCGCAGCGCTGCCAAAAATTGGAAACATGTGGCCGTGCTCACCGACGCCTCTCAATATGGTCCGGTGGTGGATGAATTGCGTCAGCACGGTGCCTGGAGCGATACCACCCGCTTTGCTTTGGCCGTGGCCGCATTCAACCGCATCAGCCAGTACGACGGTGCCATCAGCGATCATCTCTCGCGCATCCAAGTCGATGGCACGCTCACCGTGTTTCCGTGGCAAGCCAATGGCCGCTTTGTCAAACTGCAAGACCTGCGTTACGGCGAAAACCCGCATCAATTGGCGGCCTTTTACCGCGATGTGAACCCTGCCCCGGGTTCCTTGGTCATGGGTGTGCAGTTGCAGGGCAAGGAGCTGTCCTACAACAACATTGCCGACGCCGATGCCGCCTGGGAATGTGTGAAAAGTTTTGTCATGCCCGCTTGCGTGATCGTCAAACACGCCAATCCATGCGGTGTGGCCCTGGGCGCAGATGCCTTGCAGGCTTATCGCAAAGCCTTTCAAACCGACCCCACCTCGGCCTTTGGCGGGATCATTGCGTTCAATTGTGCGGTAGACCTGGCCACGGCAGAGGCGGTTCACCAACAATTTGTGGAGGTGTTGATCGCACCCGCCTTCAGTGCCGACGCAATGGCCCTGTTGCGATCCAAAGCCAATGTGCGGGTCATGCAAATCGACTTGCCACCCGGCGGTGACACCGATTGGGCACGCGGCCAAAACACCGTGGATATCAAGCGCATTGGATCTGGGGTGCTGATGCAAACCGCTGATAACCATGTGTTGCAAGTCAGCGACCTCAGCGTGGTGACGACAAAGCAGCCCAGCGCACAACAAATCGAAGACTTGCTATTCGCCTGGAAGGTGGCCAAATTTGTCAAGAGCAATGCCATTGTGTTTTGTCGCGATGGCATGACCTTGGGTGTCGGGGCCGGGCAGATGAGTCGCCTGGATTCAGCCCGCATTGCCAGCATCAAAGCGGGACACGCCCACTTGAGCCTGCAAGACTCGGTGGTGGCGAGTGATGCGTTTTTCCCGTTCCGCGATGGGCTGGATGTGGTGGTGGATCAGGGCGCAACTTGCGTCATACAGCCGGGCGGCTCGATGCGCGATCCAGAGGTGATTGATGCGGCCAACGAGCGCGGCGTGGCCATGGTGTTCACGGGGGTCAGGCACTTCAGGCATTGAGCGTGATGGCCTTGCTTTGTTCGCAATGATGTCTAAGCTCAATGCGAGCCCGAAAGTCGCGGCAGACTGATCACAGCGTCGCCAACACCTCTGCCGCTGCTTGTACCGTGTCAGCAATGTCTTGCGCGGTGTGCGCACCGCTGACAAACCCAGCCTCGTACAAGGCCGGCGCGATGTAAACCCCTTTGTCCAGCAAGCCATGGAACAAGCGGTTGAATTTGGGGCCATCGCTGGTCATCACCTTGGCGTAGTTTTGCGGCAACTCGGGCAGCAAAAAGAAACCGAACATCCCGCCTTGGCAGTCGGCGCTGAAGGGCACACCGGCTTTGGCGGCGGCGGCTTTGAGGCCATCCACCAAGCTTTGGGTGCGGGCCGACAGGGCATTGAAAAAACCAGGTTTTGAAATTTCATGCAAGGTGGCCAAGCCGCAAGCAGTGGCCACCGGATTACCGCTCAAGGTGCCCGCTTGGTAGACCGGCCCCAAAGGCGCAAGTTGTTCCATCACCGCGCGCTTGCCGCCGAAAGCCGCCAGCGGCATACCGCCCCCAATCACCTTGCCCAGCACCGTGAGGTCGGGCTCGAAACCAGGCAAGGACTTGGCGTACACACTTTGGGCACTGCCCAAGGCGACGCGGCAA
>RFNL01000189.1 GCA_009927195.1 Betaproteobacteria bacterium
CCATCAAGATGCTCGGCGGTATCAGGGCGGCCAAAGTGCCTGCAGCGGCGATGCATCCCGCGTTGAGCCGCACGTCATAGCCAAATCGGGCCATCTCGGGCATGGCCATTTTGGTGAAACGGCGGCATTGACGATGGTGGAGCCTGAAGCGGCCCCAAATGCAGCCGAAGACATGACAGTGGCCATGGCCAAGCCGCCGCGCAGTGCACCCAACCACACATAAGCCATGCGAAACAATTCGGTGGTGATGCCCGACACCGTGGCAAATGAGCCCATCAATATGAACAAAGGGATGACCGCCAGAGCAAACGAATTGGTGGTGCCAAAGGGAATGGCAGCGATCTGGGCAAATGCGGCATCCGGGCCGACCGACAGGTAAATGCCCAAAAAACCGGCCAGGCCCAGGGCCACACCGATGTGCGCACCCAGCGCCAGCCAAACCAGCAGCAGGCCAACGACCAAATATCCAGTGGTTTCAGGAGAAAGTAACGGCATTGGAGTGTCTTAAAGTGTTTACTGAAAGTTGGTCTGGGTGTTTTGCTCAACAAGGGCTTGACCACTGAACATTCGGCGAGCATCTTGGATCAAGTCCAGCCCCAGCTGCACCAAAAGCAGTGCACAGCCCACCACCAATAGCAATCGCGCTGGAAACAGCGGGAAGCGAATGGAGCCCATGGTGGCCTCGTTGATTTCCAGGCTGTAGAGGGCTTCGTCAATACCTTGCCAGGTCACAAGGCCAAAAAAGGCAATCGCCACCAAATGCGTGACCACATCCATGAAGGCCTTGGTGCGCGGGCTTCGCTCGGTGTAAAAAATTTCCACCCGAATGTGACCGCGCTGTGTCTGGGTGAATGCCAGCGCGCCAAATACGATCAGCACCATGGTGCTTTCGGTGATCTCCAAAGTGCCAGGAACAGGCCATCCAAAAAACTTGGTGCCCACCACATCGGCAAAGCCCAAAAACATCGAAATGATCATGCCCACAGCACCCATTAGCAACAAAATTAAGGCCAGTTTTTGCACCCATTCACTGATTTTTTGCATGTCGTGAGGTCCTAGAAATGGGGTTGTCCAGCACACTCAGGTGCGGCCAGGATTCGGAGAAGTATTTCTTGTCCACTGCCAACCCATCCTTTATAGGGCGGGTGGCCATAGATAAAAAACAGGCTTAGACCGTTCAGTCCAAGCCTCGGAGAGGGATGAGGTGCTTATAGGCCCAATATTTGGCGCCAGCGGGCAGCCACTTTCTTGGGGGTATCGGCATCGCCCGTGGCCGCTGCGGTGGCTTTTTCCCACTCGGCCAAGAAGTCGGGAGCAGTGGAACGCCACTTTTTCAACTCTTCGTTGGAGATGGGGATCACATTGCCGCCTTGTGCTTTGATGTTGACCAAAGACTTGGCCTCAAAATCCAGGATGTAGTTCATGTACTCACGTTGTGTGGCACGGGCTTCTTCTTGGAAGATTTTTTGAATATCGGGTGGCAGACGGGCCCAGGTGCGTTTGCTGATGGTGATGTTGTGACCAGAGATGGCCATCACAGGGCCGCAATGGGTTTTGGCCACTTCGTTGAGTTTGAGTGACTGGATGTTGCCCGGGTTGATGAAAGAGTAATCAATGTTGCCGTTTTTGAGGGCCTCATAAACACCGACGGGCGGCACGGTGACTGGCACAGCGCCAATGGCGGTGAATGCCTTGGGAATGTCAGCCCCAAAGCTGCGGGCTTTTTTGCCGCGCATGGTGGCAATGCTGGCGCAATCCTTGGTATCGCCACTCAGGTAGTACTCGCCCAGTGGTTGCTGAAACAACCAAACCACACCAATGCGGTCCATTTCTTGTTTGTAAATGGGCATTTCTTCCACCACCGTCTCCAGCAAGTCAATCACCTGTTTGGTGGAGGTGAATAACATGGGTGTTTGAAATGCGCGCCAGTAGCGCAATTGATCGGGGTTATAACCTGGTGCTGTAGCGGTCATGTCGATGGCACCACGTGCCGTCAGCATGAGCAATTCGGTGTCTTTGCCCAAGCCGCCAGCAAATGTGATTTCAATTTTCACGGCACCGTTGGTGCGCTTTTCAATTTTGGCGGCGAAGTCTTTTTCAAGTTGCAGAAAGGGGCCATCGGGCAGGTAGTGTCCCCAGCGCAGCAGGTACTTGGGTTGAGCCATGGCAGCTGCGGCCAAGGTCAAGCCCAGCACAGTGGCCAGCGCAGAACGCAAAAACGAAAACTTGTTGAATTGCATTGAGGGCTCCTGTTTATATGCAAATGAAAGGGTACAAAACATTGTTGGTGTGAACTTATGCTTTGTCAAGCGAGCAAACCTCACTGCGCAAGCGGGGTATCAAATAGGTCTAACACGTTTTGCGAACGCCATGTTGGCGCACACAATGTGGTTACTGTGGTAATAATTCTGGGCTTGATGCTCATACAGGTACAGGCCATATCACTGGCATACTGAGCTTCGTTCAAACAACCTCCAGCCATCACAGGAGTACCACCATGGATTTACAACTTCGCGGCAAAACCGCTATGGTCACGGGGGCCAGTGTGGGCTTGGGGCGCTGCATGGCGCTGATGTTGGCGCGAGAAGGTTGCGAGTTGGCGCTGGTGGCCCGACGTGAACCCTTGCTCAACATTTTGGCTCAAGAGATTCAATCCCAAGGCGGTGCCAAGCCCTTGGTGGTGGTGTGTGACATCACCCAACCCAATGCGTCTGAGCTCATACGCGAACAAGTGATTCAGCGTTGGGGTGGCTTGGATATCTTGATCAATAACGCAGGTGGTTCACGACCGTTTGCCGGCATCGGTACCCGAGAACAATGGGACGATGCCATGAATTTGAATTTTCACGCTGGGCGCGAATTGACCCATGCCTTGTTGCCCTACATGCAGAAGCGCGGTTTTGGGCGCATCGTCAATTTGACGGGTCCAGATGAGCCCATGACCATGAATGGGGGGGTACCGCCCAATGGTGCTGTGCATTTGTGGTCCAAGGCTTTGTCCAGGCATGTGGGTGCAAACGGCATCACCGTCAACAGCATCGCTCCTGGGCGCATCCATTCAGAACAAGTGGACCAAAAACTATTGCCCACGCCGCAGGCGCAGCAGGCTTGGGTGGCGGCCAATGTGCCTGCGGGTTATATCGGTGAGCCCGAAGACCTTGGAGCCCTGGTGTGTTTTTTGGTGTCCCCCCTGGCGCGCTACATCACAGGGCAAGTCATCCATGTCGATGGCGGTGCCAGACGCGCTGCGTCCTAAAGG
>RFNL01000250.1 GCA_009927195.1 Betaproteobacteria bacterium
GGGTTCATAGATGGGCACCACACCACTGTTGAGGCTGCGAATTTTGTCTTCCGCCAGATCCAAACACACCACATCGTTGCCCAATTCAGCCAAGCAGGTTCCGGTGACCAGACCCACGTAGCCACTGCCAATGATGGTGATTTGCATTTGCCACTCCTGTAGAACATCAATCAACAATTTTCACAGTATAAGAAAATAGCGTGAAAATATTGTGAATAAAATAAGACTCTGTTGTGACCCCATGGGGCTGTGTGCGCTCAGGATGGGGTGGGAAAAGACATCAAAGCCTGTCCCATTTTCAACGGGCTGCCAGTGTCCAAGCCGGGAAATAATTCAAACCCTTTGGGCGCGAAAACCAAAATGGTGGAGCCATGTTGAAACCATCCCATCTCTTGCCCCTTCTTGACATCATGCACTGTGTCAAAGCGGTGTGGGCCTTGGTAGCGGGTGTGCAAAACGGTGTCAATCGCATGCAAACGGATGCTGGCCACCAAGATGGCGGCCACAGGTACCAAGGCAATGGGATGTTGATCAGCGGTGGTCAGGTGCAGTACCGCTCGCTCGTTTTTGCAAAATAACTTCTCCACCCGTTTGAGCGCAATTGGGTTGACATTCCAAGTGTCGCCATGAAGGTAGTCGATGCGGTGCAATCGGCCATCAAAGGGCGCGTGAAAGCGGTGGTACATCGCAGATGTGATGCGGATGGTGGCATAAACCCCGTCATGCCAGGGGCTGGCAGCCATGGCGTTGCCAAATAATTCATCCAACGGATAGGGAAAGCCTTTGGCTTGATAAACCTGTCCTGCTTGCACGGTGCCGCAACTGCCCAAGATGCCATCGCAGGGACTGGTCAAAATGTGGTCGCGCGGATCGACCACGCGGGCCCCGTCTTTGAGTTCACGAATAAAAAACGCATGCAGGCTATTGAAATGGCGTTCGCGGGCCTCACTCAGATCAATGTCCGTGAATAATCGCCATATATATATAGATAAACGGCAAATCCAGGGGTTTTGGATTTGGCTGAACCAGCCCATGAAATGGGTGAGGGCCAAGCGGGGTATTCGATTGGTCAGTAAAAAATTCAAATCCTCTTGGGCGCCTAAACCCCGCAACCAGTGTCGAAACGTCATCATTGTTTCATCCAATTGAAATACAAAAGCAACTTCTGAAAGGGAGTCTCATGTTTGAAGAAAACTTTTTGTCTGCGGGCTTGTTGGCCTTTGCGTTGTTGGTGCTGTATGCGGGACCCAGGCTGTGGCAGCGTTTGCAACTGTCGTTGGCCAAACACCCGTCCATGGCAGGCCACTTGCGTTGGGCCAAGCGCTTGGCCAACTGGGCGCCGGCCTATGACTACCCGGCTGCAAAATGGTTTGGCGTGGACCACGCTCCTGAAAATGTGACCGTGCAGCGACAACAAGCCTTGCAGCGGTTGGGCAGCACCCTGAGCCATCGCAGTCCAAAGACCTTGGCCTTGACCCAAGCGACCAAACCCATGGTGTCGGACATGCAATTGATCTCGCGCTACAGGGTGCCGTTTCAGTTTCAGAAATTTCTCAGCGAAAACCTTCAAATCGGCAGTTACTGGACCCATGGCAAGGGGGTCTGGGTCGCCGATGCGGATGATCAGTGGCACATGGATGTCACTGGCAGCTATGGTGTGAACCTCTTTGGGGCCGACTTCTACAAAAGCTGTATGCAAGAGGGCATGGACCTGGTGCGGGACCTTGGCCCCATCTTGGGCGCCTACCACCCCTGTGTGCAAGAGAACGTGGCCATGCTGTGCCAGCTTTCCCACAAGGATGAAGTGTCGTTCCACATGTCCGGCACTGAAGCCGTGATGCAAGCCGTGCGCATGGCACGCTTTCACACGGGTAAACGCAAATTGGTGCGTTTCACTGGGGCATATCACGGCTGGTGGGATGATGTCCAACCTGGACCGGGCAACCCCATGCCCCCGTCGGAGGACACGCTCACCCTCAATGAGATGCACCCCCAAACCCTGAAGGTGCTGCGTCAGCGCAGCGATATCGCCTGCGTCTTGGTCAACCCCTTGCAGGCGATGCACCCCAATAAAGCGGCCCCCAGTGACTCGACCTTGATCGATGGGTCGCGCCAGTTGAGTTACGACAAAGCCGCCTATGCCAAATGGCTCAGCCAATTGCGTCAGCTGTGCGATGAGAAAGGCATTGCCCTCATCATGGACGAGGTCTTCATGGGCTTTCGCTTGGGTATGGGCGGAGCGCAAGCTTTCTTTGGGGTGGATGCCGATTTGGTCACTTACGGCAAAACCCTGGGCGGCGGTTTTCCGGTGGGTGTGGTTTGCGGAAAAGCCAAATGGATGCGGCGATTCAAGGAGGACAGGCCGGGCAATATTTGTTTTGCACGCGGCACCTTCAATGCACACCCAGCTGTCATGGGCGCGATGAACGTGTTTCTCAAACGGATACAAGGTCCTGCCATTCAAACCGTGTTTGAAAAAATGGAAGGGCTTTGGATCGATCGATTGAAGCAACTCAATGACCAATTGTTGGGACAAGGACTGCCCGTCAGGGTGGTCGGCATGGCCACCGTTTGGAGCGTGATATATGAAGTGCCCAGCCGCTATAACTGGATGCTGCAGTTCTACTTGCGTGAACAAGGCATTGCCCTCAGTTGGGTGGGCACGGGGCGAATGATTTTCAACTTGGCTTTTGAGGATGAACACTTTGCCGACTTTTGCCACCGATTCATCGCAGCATCACATGCCATGCAAAACGACGGTTGGTGGTGGACCGCTCAGGGTCAAAGCAACCGGACCATTCGGCGCGAAGTTATGCGCGAAATGATCCGGATCAAGTGGGCGGTTTGATCAGTGCGCTTTAACGTGATCCATGGGGTCTAAAAATTGACCCTTGGCCAAATAAAAGGGCGCACGGTAATACATTTTGACATCGTGGAAAGGATCGGTGATGATTTTCAAGGCCCAAGCCACGCCGGCCAACAATCCATCTTGCCGCCACAGTTGCAATACCCTGAAAACCAATCCGGCCACGCCCAAAAACAACCAGGCCATGGCGGTCATGCGAACCGGTGTGTCTTCGTAGGCCTCAGGAACAGCCCAGGTCAGATAAGCGGGCATCCAGTAGGCAATTACCGGAATCGCGGCGCAAATGCTCAGCAAAACGATTTTGCGACGCAGGTTGTAGCCAACCTTGATTTCTTCTTTGTGCTCGTGAGAAGCGTCATTCACAGTGTCATAACCCTTGGGCTCGAAGAAGAAGTGGCCCGCTTGACGCGTCGTCATGGAGATCAACCATGCGATCAAAGCCGAGACCACAGGGTCAATGAACAAGTAAGCATAGGCCACCAGAAAAGAAAGCGCGCTGACCAAATGCAAGGCTTGGTTGATGCGGCTGTGGTGATAGTAGCGATGGTCATCCCAACGTTGGGTGCGCAGGGTTTGCAACAATTCTTTCATGGGTTCTCCTGAGTTCCAGAGGTTATGGCTAAACAATAACCAGCAATGTGACTAATTTCAGTGAAATTTTGATGACAGCGCGGAATCGTTCTTCATCGGTTGGAATTGTCATCAAACTGTGATGTGAATCTGTCACATTACTGAGATGCAAGCAGATCCCTCGATCGATGTGGTTTGTCTCAATGGGTCCTCTTTGCCCATGCGGATCGCGGTAGTGACCGAAACCTATCCGCCTGATATCAATGGGGTGGCCCACACCTTGAGCAAAACCGTGGAAGGCCTCAAAGCCCGCGGCCATGCCCTGTGGTTGATCCGCCCACGCCAGCATCTAGACGGCGTGAAACCAGATCGGTCATTGACCGACGAAACCTTGGTGCGGGGCATGCCCATCCCATTTTATAAGCATTTAAAAATGGGCTTTCCGGCCAAGCGGGCCTTGACCCGTTTATGGACATTGCACCGGCCTGATGTGGTTCACATTGCCACCGAAGGGCCTTTGGGTTGGTCGGCATTGCAAGCCGCTAAAAAACTCAAGCTGCCCGTGAGCAGCGACTTTCGCACCAATTTTCACGCCTACAGCGACCACTACGGTATCGGCTGGTTGCGCGGTGCCATCATGAATTACATGCGCAAATTCCACAATGCCGCATTGGCCACCATGGTGCCCACCCCGGCGCTGGCTCAAGAGTTGGTCAATCTGGGCTTTGAGCGCTTGCATGTGGTGCCCCGGGGTGTCGACACCGATTTGTTCCACCCCGCCCGTCGCTCCAGCGCGTTGAGGGCTCAGTGGGGTGCCGGTGATGAATCCTTGGTTTTATTGTGTGTGGGCCGTTTGGCGGCAGAAAAAAACCTGAGCTTGGTGTTGTCGGCCTTTGAGCGCTTGGTGGGAGTCAATGCCCATGTCAAATTGGTTTTGGTGGGCGATGGACCGCTCAAACCCAGTTTGGAAAAAAAGCACCCTGAGGTGGTATTTGCGGGTTTTCGCACGGGCGAAGACTTGGCCCAACATTACGCCAGCGCAGATATGTTTTTATTTCCCAGTCTGACAGAAACTTTTGGCAATGTGACCTTGGAGGCGATGTCCAGCGGTTTGCCTGTGGTGGCCTTTCGACATGCGGCGGCGGCAGAATTGATCCACAGCGGTGTCAACGGGCAATTGATCGAAGCGGGAGACCAGTCTGCATTCATGCAGATGGCCGAGCAGTTGGCTGAAATGCATGCCCTGAGATCACAAATGGGCCAAGAGGCCCGCATCACCGCTTTGGGCCAGGCTTGGCCTTTGATCTTTCAAAAAACAGAGAAAATTTTTCGCCAGGTGATCCAAGACCACGCCCAGCAAAGGCATTGAGAGGGGCCTGGATCAAGCGGACTGCTTCATGTCTTGGGCCTGATAAGCCACATCAAATGCCTTGGCTTTGCCTTCATAAAACCGATCCAGGCGCCAATCTTTGAGCAACTGGATGGCCAAATCAAAATCATTGGGTGAAAGTTGATACAGCCCTTTGATGGGCGAAGTGGCCTCAGCTTCAAGCGCCAAAATCAAATCAGAAAGGGCTTGGGCTGCAGCAGTGGTGGGGTCGGCTTGGATCAGACGTCGGGCTTGTTTGATGGCACGCATGGGAAACTTGGATGGTTAATGAAAAGACACATTAGATTAACACATTAGCAACATTGTGGGTGACAAGTCTGCGTGTATTTTCTTGACAACACATCCATTTTCTATAACCCACTCCAGCACCAGTCCTTAACTGCCTGATGACCGCATGGCCATCAGGCAAGATCACTCTGTGCGCCGGTGTTCAAGGCCAGGATGGCGGCGTGCGGTAGGGTTCCTCAAAAGGTAAAAAGTCCCGCTCATGGCGAGCGTCTTCGCACCATTGCTGGACTGCGGGCAACTTCAACACACGGTCCACATAGCTTTGAACCATATCCGTGACGGGCAAGCCATAAGTTCGGATGCGGGAGCACACGGGTGCGTAGAAGGCGTCAACAATCCCGAAGTCTCCCATCAGCATGTTCGGATGGGCTTGTTGCAGCAGGGGTTTGCTCAAGGCCTGACACAGGCGTTGCACGTCTGCACGCAAATCTGCCTTTTGCGTCCACAAAATTTTGCCCACATCGTTCAATTCGGCCTCGATGTTCATGCCGCAATGCTGGCGCAATGCACTGTAGCCACTGTGGATATCGGCACACAGGCTGCGTGCATGGGCGCGCCTGCGCAAATGAGTGGGCCAAAGCGGCAATTGCGGGTACTTTTCGGCCAAGTACTCGGCAATCGCCAAAGAATCCCAAATAACCCATCCCTCATCAATGAGCACGGGCACTTTGCCCTGCGGGTTGAGGGCGAGCAAGGCATGTTTGAATTGGGACTGGGCGTCAAATGAATCGAAGCGTTCTTTGTGCTCAGTGAATGCTATGCCCATCTGGCGCATCAAAACCCAGGGCCGCATCGACCAGGACGAGTAATTTTTGTTGCCTATGTAGAGCGTCAGCATGTCAAACGGCGGTGTGAGGGCGGATGGGAAAAACACTGTCCAGGCGCGTGACATGGGCCACCCTCAGGGACTCCAAGCCTTGGCAGGTGCCCGAGGAAACGTTATCCACTCGCATCGAAGCCAGGTTGTCGCGGCTCATCAAGGTGGGCCCAGGCAAATGCTCCATCACCCAGGCTTGGGCGTGGGCCAGAGCACTTGGCAAGGGCCAAATGGGGCGCGGATGCCCAGCCCAGCGGCCTGCATGTTGCACCAACTGGGCCAGGGTAAAGACATCCGGTCCGACCAATTCAAAGCGTTTGCCATGTGTCTGGGGCATGGTCAACGCATTCACCAATCCCTGGGCCACGTCTTGCACCCAGACCGGCTGGAATCGGGCCTTTGCGCCGGCCAGTGGTACCACAGGGGTCAAGGCTTGCAGTTGTGCAAACACATTGATGAACCGGTCATCAGCACCAAACACCACGCTGGGTTGCAACACCGTCAAATTCAAGCCATTTTGCTGGGCCATTTGCTGCAAAACCGCATCGCCTTGGCCCTTGCTGCGCAAATACAGGGAGGGCCCTTGCGGGTTGGCGCCCAGGGCACTCATGTGCACCAAGCGGCGTACCCCTTGTTGTACACAGATTTGGGCCAGTGAGCGGGGCAATTGCACATGCACATGGTCAAACGCCGCGGCATTGCCATGCAAGATGGCCACCAAATTAACCACCGCATCATGGCCACGCACCAAGGCTGCCAATTGGCCAGCGTGGTGCACATCGGCTTGCACCACGCTCACCCGAGGCAGCATTTGCACGCTGTGCGCGGGTAAACGGCGTGTGGGCACGGTGGCATGCAAACCCGCACGCTCCAAAGCTTCGCAAACATGGCGGCCAATGAAGCCGCTTCCACCCAAGATCAAAATGTTTTTCATGCCCGCACTGTAGCCAAACACCAAAGACCCATGGCGCATCGGCCCCAAAGAGCAGTTCAGACACAGGGATAATGAGGGGCATGAACCAATTGCAAGCCCTCAAGCAATACACCACGGTGGTGGCCGATACCGGCGATTTTTTACAACTGGCGCAGTACAAGCCCCAAGATGCCACCACCAATCCATCGCTGATCTTGAAGGCGGTTCAAAAACCCGAATACCTGCCACTGTTGAAACAGACGGTGACAGCCCATGGCAAAGCCCCCATGGATGAGCAAATCGACCGCTTGATCGTGCGCTTTGGCTGCGAAATTTTGAACATCATCCCTGGCCGGGTGTCGACCGAGGTGGATGCGCGCCTGAGCTTTGACTCGGCCGCCACCGTGGCACGCGCCCAACGCATCATGGCCCTGTATCGGGCGCAAGGTGTGGCCCCTGAGCGGGTGTTGATCAAAATTGCAGCCACCTGGGAGGGCATACAAGCCGCAGCGAAATTGCAACCACTGGGCATACGCACCAACCTGACCTTGTTGTTCGCTTATGCGCAAGCCGTTGCATGCGGCCAAGCCCGCGTGCAATTGATTTCGCCTTTTGTCGGGCGGATCTACGACTGGCACAAAAAAGCAGCAGGCGGCGCCTGGGTTGAAGTTGAGCACAGCGGTGCCAAAGACCCCGGTGTGATGTCTGTCACCCAATTTTCAACGCCTATAAAAGCCATGGGATTGCCACTGAAGTGATGGGGGCGAGCTTTCGCAATGTGGGGCAAATCACCGCTTTGGCGGGTTGTGACTTGCTCACCATCAGCCCTGATTTATTGGCGCAGTTGGAGGCCTGCCTCGATCCATTGCCCAAGGCCTTGAATGCACAGGCCAGCGCTCTCACGGAGATGCCTTGGCCTTGCCTCAACGAGGCCGAATTCAGGTCGGCGCTGAACCAAGACGCCATGGCCACCGAAAAATTGGCCGAGGGCATCCGTGCTTTTTGTGCCGATGCCGTGCAACTTGAACACTTGATGAAGGTGTGAGCCGTGTCCCTTGTGCGTTGTGACCAACCCCTGCGTGGGCACGACTGAGGCAACATCACGCGGACAATGACTGGGACATTCGCGCTGCTTTTGAACGTGACCCACAGCGCTTTGAGCGTTTCAGCCAGACCGTGCTGGGTTTGGGGGTGGATTTTTCCAAAAACCCATTGACCGCTGACACAGAGGCCTTGCTGCACACTTTGGCCGAGCAGTGCGGTGTGGCCTTGTGGCGCGATGCGATGTTTGCGGGCCAAGCCATCAACACCACCGAGCAGCGACAGGTGATGCACTGGTTGTTGCGCCAACCCGCTGGCAGTTTGAGCGGCGACTTGGCCAAGCCTTTGCAACAAGTGCATGAAACCTTGGACGCCATGCTGGCCTATGCCGAGCAGGTCAGGGCAGACCCGCAAATCACCGATGTGGTTCACATGGGCATTGGCGGCTCCGACCTGGGGCCGCAACTGGTGGTGGGTGCTTTACACCAACCGGCGGTGACGGGCAAGCGCTTTCACTTTGTGTCCAATGTCGATGGCCATGAACTGGCAGCAGTGTTGCAAGGTTTGAAGCCACAGCACACCTTGTTTTTGATCGCCTCCAAAACCTTCACCACGGCCGAGACCATGATGAACGCGCACAGTGCGCGTGAATGGTTTGTGCGCCAAGGCGGCACAGACACGGCGCGCCACTTTGCGGCCTTGACCAGCAACCGCTCAGCGGCGGCCGACTTTGGGATCAGCACCACCTTTGGCTTTTGGGACTGGGTGGGTGGGCGCTACTCTTTGTGGTCGGCCATCGGCTTGCCGATTGCCATTGCCTTGGGTGAGGCGGGGTTTCGCCAAATGTTGGCGGGTGCCCACGCGATGGACCGGCATTTTTGCAGCCAGCCCGTGCAGAACAATTTGCCCATGCGCTTGGGTTTGCTCGATGTGTGGATGCGTAATTTTCATGGCCACCAAAGCCGTGGCATTGCGCCCTACCACAGTGGCTTGCGCCGTTTGCCCGCTTTTTTGCAACAACTGGAAATGGAGAGCAATGGCAAGAGCGTGGACCGCCAAGGCCAATCCCTGTCATACGCCACAGCTCCGGTGCTATGGGGAGAGCCAGGGACCAATGGCCAGCATGCTTTTTTCCAAATGGTTCACCAAGGCGGAACGGTGGTACCGATGGAGTTCATCGTGGTGCGTCAAGCCCAGCATGATTTGCCAGGACACCAAAAGGCCTTGCTGGCCAATGCGGTGGCCCAAGCCCAGGCCTTGTTGATGGGGCAATCCGATGCGGGTGGCCATCGAAATTTCAGTGGCAACCGTCCCAGCACCTTTGTCTGGCTAGATGCCCTCACCCCTGAGCGCCTGGGTGCATTGATCGCTTTTTACGAGCACCGTGTGTTTGTCAGCGGTGCCATATGGGGCATCAACAGTTTTGACCAATATGGTGTGGAGCTGGGGAAAACCTTGGCCCTTGACTTGGCAAAACGTTGGGACAGTTTGGATGTCAAAGACCTGGATGCATCCACCGCGGGCTTGTTGCGCCAATTGACATGACAGTGCCCCCATCGCTGAACCTGGTGTTTGATTTGGGGCAGGTGATGATCCGCTGGGAGCCTGTGGCCTTGCTGAAGCGCTTTATCCCACACCGGTGTGGCACCGATGAACCAGCACATCAGCTCGCCGAGGCGTGCTTTCGGTCACCAGCTTGGTCGGCTTTCGATGCCGGTTTATTGGACACCGATGGGGTGGCTCAAGCCTTGGCCACCATTTTGCAAGAGCCTGAAAGGCTGGTGCGTGCCATGGTGGTGGACATTGCCCACGCGCTGTTGCCGATTGCCAATTCGGTCGCTTTGTTGCAACAACTGCACCTGTGGCGAAATGCCCAGACCCAACAGAGCTTGCGTTTGTTCTACCTATCCAACATGCCCGAGCCCTACGCCGCCCATTTGACCGCCACGCATGATTTTTTCAATTGCTTTGATGGGGGTGTTTTTTCTGCGCGGGTGAAACGGGCCAAACCCGATCCAGCCATTTATGCCCATGCAGAGGAAGTTTTGGAATTAATCCCCGCACAAACGATCTTCTTCGATGACCATTTGCCCAATGTAAAAGCCGCCACCGATCGCGGTTGGCAAGGGGTGCATGTGCCAGACCCTGACCATTTGCAAACCCTGTTGCCCGGTTGGCTCACTGCCAGTAGCAGGGTGTGGGCGGCACACAACCGCCCCTAAAGGGTCACGACTTGGCCGGCAGCGGCCAGCAGGTCATCGATCCATTGGTGGGTTTGCAGGGCTTCGCCCCCATGGGTGCGCGATGGCCTTTGGTTTTGGATGGATGCCACAAAGTCAGTGATCAGTGAGCGGTGCCAGTCGTGGGGAAAGTCCATGATGTTGGCCCCGCCACCGGTGCCGCCTTCGGCCTTGACTTCGATGCTGGCTTGTCCGTCGATGAAGTCCACCCGCAAATGGCCGCCTTGCAGTACCGCCGTGCCCAACTCGCCAATCACTTCAATGCGTTCGGTGCCGCCCGGGTAATGGGCGGTGGTGGCCATCATCCGACCTGGCGCACCATTGCCCAGCTCCAGCAAGGCTTGCACATGGTCTTCGGTTTCCATCTGGTGCACCCGTGTTCGGCTGGCCTGGGCCGCGACCACCCGGCGCACGCCCACCAGCGCACGAAACACATCCAAGCTGTGGATGGCTTGGGTGATCAACACGCCACCTCCGTCGCGCGCCATGGTGCCGCGCCCCGCTTGGTTGTAATAGCTTTGGGGCCGCCACCAGGGCACGCTCACCGATGCCGCTTGCACCGCGCCCAAGGCTTGCGCATCCAGCAGCAATTGCAAGCGCTCCACCCCCGGCCTGAAGCGGTGTTGCAACACCACGCCCAGATGGCAATGGCTTTGTTCGGCCAGTTCCACAATGCGTTGTGCACGCGCCAATGACACGTCCAGGGGTTTTTCCAGCAACACATGTTTGCCATGGGCAAAGCAGGCTTGGGCCATCTCCAGGTGCGTGGCCGCCGGTGTGGCAATGATCACGGCCAGCACGGCTGGGTCATGCAGCATGGCCTGAAAATCTGCACTGGGTTTCAAGTGGCCTTGGAAGGGCCCCATGTTGGCCGCATCAGGTCGGCGCGTGATGGCCCAGCGCAAATCAATTGCATGGCGCAAATCATGCAAACTGAGCAGGTGCGGAACCGCGCCTGGGCCGATGCCCACCAATGCCATGCCCATGGGTTTCATGTGAGTGCCTTTCTTTCCATGGCCAAAGATTGTGCCTGCAAGAAGCGCCCACAAAAAAAGGGCCGCTTGCGCGGCCCTTTCGAGGTCAGAGCGAGAAGCCCAGACAGCTTGGCAATTACATGCC
>RFNL01000217.1 GCA_009927195.1 Betaproteobacteria bacterium
GGCCTTGGTGTTCACCTTGGCAGGGGGGGTGGGGATGTCGCAGGCGCAAAGCCCCAACAGCGCCGACAAAAAACGTTTTTTTGAGTTGTCTTACGGTTACTCGCCCGCCGGTGATGTGACCACCGCGCCTTTTTCAGTTCCAGACATTGGCGCGCTGACCGCCAATGCCCAGTATGGGGTCAGCCAAACTTATGCGCTCAATTACGGCTGGCGCCAGCCCTATGGCTGGCCGGTCGATGTCTCGCTGTGGATCAGTCAAATGCAAACACCATTCAATGGCGTGACCATAGCGAGCTTGGGCCAAAGCCGGCCGCTGTCCAAGCGCACCCTGGCCAACACCTACGCGCTGGCGCTGGAACGCGATGTGTGGCGCAACACCGATTGGGTGTTGCAAGCCGGTGGCATGCTCGGTCAAATGGATTTGATCGATGCAGACAGCAAAGGCACCACCTGGGGCTTGTCGGTGGGGGCGCGTTACCAACCCCAGACCCCTTGGTTCGCCAGCGCCAAGCTGCGATATGCAACGGTGCCCGAGTCCAAAATCAATGACTACGCCGCTGCACTTGGCATCCTTGAGGTGCCGCGCACCCATATGCCCAGCTTGCACCTGGGTTGGGGCTGGTCTTACTGAGGTTTGTTCCCGGCAGGCGACACCGTCGATCGCATGGCCCAGGCCCAGTCGCGGCAGGATTGAACAGCCTTGCCTGCCCATTGCACCCAAAATAGCCCAACCGATCGCCTCTGTCAGGTGGCAGAATGTTCCTCACAGTGAGGATTTGAACCTGGATGGAGATCAAGATGATTAACCCGTTGCGCGTGGTCACTGCGGATGTCATGCCAGCAGAGAGCCCAGCAGTCGCTGTGGCGGTGGTGGGTGGCGGCGCTTGTGGACAAGTGTGCGCGATTTACTTGCGCCAACTTGGCGTCGATGTGGTGGTGCTTGAGCGCGATGCACAGCCCTGCGGCTCGACCGCATTGTCCTCAGGCTTCATTCCAGCCGCGGCCACCCAGGTACAGCGCGCGCAAGGTATTGAAGACTCTGTCGCCCAGTTCGAAAAAGACATCCAAAACAAAGCCCATGGACAAGCCGCGCCCCATTTGGTCCATGCCTATGCCGTGGCCGTGGCCCAAGCCATCGATGGGTTGGTCGACCTGGGTTTGCGCTTGGAGGTCTTGCGTGGTTTCCGGTATCCAGGGCATTCGGCTTTGCGCATGCATGCCACGCCAGAACGTTCAGGTTCGGCCCTGATGGCCCAGTTGCAAAATTTGTCTGCGCGCCATGGGGTGGATGTGCTGACCCAGGCCTTGGTGCGCGAATTGTGGATGGACCGCCAAGGGCGCGTGATCGGCGTAGGCTATGAGCGACCCGATGGCCAGATCGAGCACCTGGCTTGCCAAGCCTTGGTGCTGGCTTGCAATGGCTACGGCGGCAATCCGCAGATGCTGCGCCAATGGTTGCCCGAAATGGCCGATGCCGTGTTTGCCGGTCACACGGGTAACGATGGCAGTGCCATTGCTTGGGGCCAGCAAATTGGGGCCCGTTTGGCCGATATGGGGGCTTACCAGGGACATGGCTCTTGGGCGATGCCGCAAGGGGCATTGATCACCTGGGGATTGATGATGGAGGGCGGCATCCAAGTCAACCAATGGGGCGATCGGTTTCACGATGAAACCCAAGGGTATTCGGAGGCGGCCACCCATGTGCTGGCCCAGCCCGGCGGCATGGCTTGGAATCTGTTTGACGATCCTGTTTTGCGCTTTGCCCAAGACTTTCCCGATTTTCGCGATGCCCAAGCCGCCGGTGCAGTGCGCAGCAGTAGCGAGTTGGCGCAGTTGGCGCAATGGGTGGGTTGTGATGTGCAACGCCTGCAAGCCACTTTGAGCGCCATGGTCCCGGGTCAAACCGATGCCTTGGGCCGGCGCATTGATCGGGTGTTGCAAGCGCCTTATCACCTGATCAAGGTGACTGGGGCACTGTTTCACACCCAGGGGGGCTTGGACATCAATGAGCGATGCCAGGTATTGTCAGAACAAGGCCAGCCTTGGCCGAACTTATTCGCTGGTGGGGGCGCAGCCAGAGGGGTTTCGGGCAATGCGGTGTGGGGCTATTTGTCGGGCAACGGATTGCTCAGTGCCTTTGCCAGTGGTTGGATTTGCGCTAACCAAGCAGCGGCCTTGGTGCGTTGAATCAGTGCTGGCTGGCGCGCAGCAAAGTCATCACCTCACTGGTGGTTTGCACATCGCCAAAATTGAGCAAAAACGAATCCAAACTGGCGACATGTTCTTGCGGGGTGAAGGCTGAACAGGCGTCCGAGATCATCACGGTTTTGTAGTTGAGCATCATGGCATCGCGGGCGGTGGACTCGCAGCACACATTGGTGGCCGTTCCGGCGATGAGCAAAGTATCGATGCCCTCTTTTTGCAAGCGTTCATGCAAGTCACTGGACCCTTGGATGAAGGCGCTATAGCGGGTTTTACGCACCTGCCAATCGTTGGGCTGGGCATGCAGGTCGGCATACAAAGCGTGGCCTTCGTGACCGGCGGCCATGGTTTCGCTGCGCAGTTTGAGGCCGGCGGGGGAGGATAAGTACTCGTGGAAGTGGGACCAACTGTGCAAGGACTCCTCGGTGAAGGTGTTGAGGATCCACACCACGGTGCCGCCTTTGTGGCGCAGGGCCTCGGCCAAGCGGTTGATCGCGTCACAGGTGGCCGCCGCCGCTGGCACCCAGGCATGTCCAGCCCCTTCTTTGACAAAGGCATTTTGCATATCCACCACCACCAGGGCCGTGCGCTGGGGTGCCATGTGGGTGAATGCATGCAGTTGGCCGCGCCGCGCCACCACGCGCGCTTGCAATTGGGCTGAAGGGATGTAGTCGCTCATGGGGTCACTCCTGGCAAAGCAAAGCTCACAAAAAACCCCGCGGGCGCGGGGTGGTGTATCAGCGCTTGTTCAGGGCCAGCACTTCGCGGCGTTCAGCGCCGGTGAACAACTGGCGCGGTCGGCCAATTTTGTATTCAGGGTCACCAATCATTTCGTTGAGTTGGGCAATCCAACCCACGGTGCGGGCCAGGGCAAAAATACCCGTGAACAAATTCACAGGAATGCCAATCGCGCGCTGCACGATGCCCGAGTAAAAGTCCACATTGGGATAGAGCTTGCGCGACACAAAGTAATCGTCTTCCAGGGCGATTTTTTCCAAGGCCTTGGCCAATTTGAACAAGGGGTCATTTTCCAGGCCCAGTTCCAGCAGCACTTCGTTGCAAGTCTCTTGCATGAGTTTGGCACGGGGGTCGTAGTTTTTGTAGACACGGTGACCGAAACCCATCAGCTTGACGTTGGAGTTTTTGTCTTTGACCTGGCTCATGAATTCACCGACCTTGGCCACGCCCCCCATTTTTTGGATGTCCTCCAGCATGTTCAGGCAGGCTTCGTTGGCACCACCATGGGCGGGTCCCCACAGGCAAGCCACGCCGGCGGCAATGGCGGCAAAGGGGTTGGTGCCAGAAGAACCGCACAAACGCACGGTGGAGGTGGAGGCGTTTTGTTCGTGGTCGGCATGCAAGATAAAGATACGGTCTAGGGCGCGCTCAAGCACTGGGTTGACCTTGTATTCTTCACAGGGATTGCCAAACATCATGCGCAAAAAGTTGCCGGCGTAATTCAGGTCATTTTTGGGGTACATGAAGGGTTGGCCAATGCTGTATTTGAAAGCCATGGCCACCAAGGTGGGCAGTTTGGCGATCAAGCGGATGGCGGCAATTTCGCGGTGTGCGGCATTGTTGATATCGGTGCTGTCGTGGTAGAAGGCAGACAAGCCACCAATCAAACCAGTGAGCACGGCCATGGGATGCGCGTCACGGCGAAAGCCACGCAGGAAAAACTGCATTTGTTCGTGCACCATGGTGTGGTTGGTGACCAAGGAGGTGAATTCGGTTTTCTTTTGGGCGTTGGGCAATTCACCATACAACAACAGGTGGCAGGTTTCCAAAAAGTCACACTGGGTTGCCAACTGTTCAATCGGGTGTCCGCGGTATAGCAACTCGCCTTTGTCGCCATCGATGTAGGTGATGGCAGATTGGCAAGAAGCGGTGGATAAAAAGCCAGGGTCATAGGTGAACATGCCCGTTTGGCCATAGAGCTTGCGGATGTCGATCACATCGGGGCCGATGCTGCCCTTGTAAACAGGCATTTCAATGCCGGGCTGACCGTTGCTGAAAGACAGGGTGGCTTTGTAGTCCGCGATTTTCATGGTGTTAGTCCTGAACAGGGATGGAAACGGAAGGGGTTGGTGGAGAAACAGTGCGCAACAGTTCGAGCACCGCGATGAAACTGGCCGAGGCGCCATCTGGCACGGGCGTGCGATGGAGCAGCAAATCGAGCAAATCGTTGTCCGATAAGTCCATCAACTCGGTCAAGCCTTGGGCTTGAAATTCGGTCATGGTATCGGCATGGCGCTGGAAGAAACGCGCAATAAACAAGTCGTTTTCCAACAAACCACGGCGGCAACGCCAACGCAGTTTGCTCAATGCCCTTTCACCGATCCATTGTGGCGGGTGGCTGGGGGCCTGGGCAACGGCATTCATGCGCGGTCGCTCAGACAGTGCGGCGAACCATCAGTTCTTTGATCTTGCCAATGGCCTTGGTCGGGTTCAAGCCCTTGGGGCAAACATCAACGCAATTCATGATGGTGTGGCAGCGGAACAAACGGTAAGGGTCTTCCAAATTGTCCAATCGCTCGGCGGTGGCGTGGTCACGGCTGTCTGCGATGAAGCGATAGGCTTGCAACAAACCAGCGGGACCAACAAATTTGTCAGGATTCCACCAAAACGAGGGACAACTGGTCGAACAACTGGCGCACAAAATGCATTCGTACAGGCCATTGAGTTCGTCGCGCTCTTCGGGTGACTGCAAGCGTTCTTTTTCCGGCGGCATGGTTTCGTTGACCAAGTAGGGCTTGATCGAGTGGTATTGCTTGAAGAACTGGGTCATGTCCACGATCAGGTCGCGGATGACAGGCAGGCCCGGCAGCGGTTTGAGCACAATTTCGCCAGGCAGACTGAGCATATTGGTCAGGCAAGCCAAGCCGTTCTTGCCGTTGATGTTCATGGCATCCGAACCGCAGACACCTTCACGGCAAGAGCGGCGGAACGACAGCGACGGGTCTTGGGCTTTGATTTTCATCAGCGCATCAAGCAACATGCGCTCATGGCCGTCCAGTTCAATTTCGATGGTTTGGATGTAGGGCTTGGCATCGCGCTCAGGGTCGTAGCGGTAAATCTTGAAGGTGCGTTTCATGGTGTCTTTTCTGTCAGTGAAGTGAAACCGATGGCATGGGCAAGGCTGGGCTCAGAAGGTGCGCACTTTGGGCGGCACACTCTCAACGCTCAATGGGGTGAGCTTGAC
>RFNL01000295.1 GCA_009927195.1 Betaproteobacteria bacterium
GGATGTGCAGCGCGGCCAAGTGCTGTGCAAGCCTGGCTCTGTCAAGCCGCACACGCATTTCACGGCTGAGATTTACGTGTTGAGCAAAGACGAAGGTGGCCGCCACACGCCTTTTTTCAACAACTACCGTCCGCAGTTTTACTTTCGCACGACGGATGTGACCGGCGCGATCGAATTGCCTGAAGGCAAAGAGATGGTGATGCCGGGTGACAACGTGTCGATCACGGTGAAGTTGATCCACCCGATTGCGATGGAAGAAGGTTTGCGCTTTGCCATCCGCGAAGGCGGCAAAACCGTCGGCGCCGGTGTCGTTGCCAAGATCATGGCCTAACAATCAGGCCGGTGGTCCATGTGCACAACCCTCAGGTAGTTTGCATGGGCCCCAATTGACCAGGAATAAAAATGTCTGCCAAGCAAAAAATTCGCATTCGCCTCAAGGCGTTTGATTACAAATTGATCGACCAATCCGCGGCCGAAATTGTTGACACCGCCAAGCGCACCGGCGCCATTGTCAAAGGCCCTGTGCCATTGCCAACGCGCATGAAGCGTTTTGATATCTTGCGCTCACCCCACGTCAACAAGTCCAGCCGTGATCAACTCGAGATCCGTACCCACCAGCGTTTGATGGACATCGTGGATCCGACCGATAAAACGGTCGATGCATTGATGAAACTCGACCTGCCTGCAGGCGTGGATGTCGAAATCAAGTTGCAGTGAAACTGGCCCTTGATGGGCCACCCTTTCTTTGGGCTGGGGCACTTGTGGCGAAATAAAATTTCGGATATAATGACATGCTCACTTAAATAGTGAAAATTATCAACCGTCTTTCACGCAAAAACGTGGTTGCCAATTGCAGTGGCCACGGTGGAAGTTTTGGAGAAAAAAATGAGTCATAGCACCCGTTTGGGACTGCTGGGCCGTAAGGTGGGCATGATGCGCCTGTTCACCGATGATGGGGACACTGTTCCTGTCACGGTGGTCGATGTATCTGACAACCGAGTGTCCCAGGTTAAAACCCAAGAAACCGATGGCTATGTGGCCTTGCAGGTCACATTCGGTTCGCGCAAAGCTTCGCGTGTGAACAAGCCCACCGCTGGCCATTTGGCCAAAGCCGGTGTGCAAGCTGGCGAAATCACCCAAGAATTCCGCGTCACTGCTGAAACCGCCGCTCAATATGCCGCCGGTGCCACCGTTCCTGCCGCTGCGGTGTTCAGCGTGGGCCAAAAAGTGGATGTGCAGGGCACATCCATTGGCAAGGGGTTTGCAGGTACCATCAAACGACACAACTTTGGCTCGCAGCGCGCCTCTCACGGTAACAGCCGTTCGCACAATGTGCCGGGCTCCATTTCGATGGCCCAAGACCCTGGACGGGTGTTTCCTGGCAAGCGCATGTCTGGCCACATGGGTGATGAGACCGTCACCACCCAAAACCTGGATGTGGTTCGCATTGACGAAACCCGTCAATTGCTGCTGATCCGAGGCGCAGTGCCCGGTTCGGCAGGTGGCTTTGTGACGGTGCGCCCCGCGATCAAAGCCAAAGGAGTGAATTGATGCAGCTCGAACTCCTCAATGATCAAGGTCAGGCCTCCTCTAAATACGATGCGCCTGAAACGGTGTTTGGCCGCGAATACAACGAAGACCTGGTGCACCAAATTGTGGTGGCCTACCAAGCCAATGCGCGCCAAGGTACCCGCGCCCAAAAAGACCGTCAAATGGTCAAGCACTCCACCAAAAAACCATTCAAACAAAAGGGAACCGGTCGCGCCCGTGCAGGCATGACCTCATCGCCCCTGTGGCGTGGTGGTGGTCGGATTTTCCCCAACAGCCCTGAAGAAAACTTCACCCAAAAAATCAACAAGAAGATGTACCGCGCCGGTATGGCGGCCATCTTCTCCCAGTTGGCGCGTGAAGGTCGTTTGGCCGTGGTGGATTCTCTGAAGATTGAAGCCCCGAAAACCAAATTGCTGGCCGCCAAGTTCAAAGCCATGAACCTGCAGTCCGTGTTGGTCATTTCCGACGAAGTGGACGACAACCTGTACCTGGCTTCGCGCAACCTGCCCAATGTGCTGGTGGTCGAACCCCGTTATGCCGATCCTTTGTCTTTGGTCCACTACAAAAAGGTGCTGGTCACCAAAGCGGCCATCGATCAGCTCAAGGAGATGTTCGCATGAGTACCGTGAAATACGACGAAGGCCGCTTGATGCAAGTGTTGGTGGCCCCCATCGTCTCAGAAAAAGCCACCATGGTGGGTGAGAAGTCCAATGCGGTCACCTTCAAGGTGCTGCAAAACGCCACCAAGCCCGAAATCAAAGCGGCCGTTGAACTGATGTTCAAGGTCGAAGTCAAAGGCGTCTCGGTGGTCAATATCAAAGGCAAAAGCAAGCGTTTTGGCCGCTCCATGGGCCGGCGCGATCACTTGCGCAAAGCCTATGTGACGCTCAAGCCTGGGCAAGAGCTCAACCTCTCTGGGGAGGCTGCGTAATCATGGCTGTCATCAAAATGAAACCGACTTCACCAGGGCGTCGCGCCGTGGTCAAA
>RFNL01000435.1 GCA_009927195.1 Betaproteobacteria bacterium
GCGAAATCGAAGCGGCCTCCTTTCCCGTCCTGCACCACAGGGTGCGGCTCACGCCGTTGCGCAAATTTTGGTTGGCTTGGAGAGTCCAGGCCCTGGGTCGTTTTTGAAACGCTTGACGATAGTCGGCGGTGGCTGGGCAGGACTGGCCGCAGGCGTCCATGCCACCAACCTGGGATGGCAGGTTCGCTTGTTCGAGGCCGCCCCAGCCTTGGGCGGGCGGGCTAGACGCATCGAACACCAAGGCTTGCGGCTGGACAACGGCCCGCACCTGCTGATCGGTGCCTACACCGCCACCCTTGGCCTGATGCGCCAATTGGGACTGGACACCGAGCAGGTGTTTTGGAGAACCCCTATGGACTTGCGCAACGCCCAAGGCTGGGGCTTGCGGCTGCCAAATGTGCCACCACCGTGGAATCTCTTGCTCGGCGTGCTGACCGCCACTGCCTTTGATGCAAGGGACAAAGGGTCATTGCTCAGGGTGGCTGCCCGCTGGCATCGCAGCGGATTTGCTTGTGCCAGCGAATTGAGCGTGCGCGATGTGTGCGAAGGCCTGCGACCGCAAGTCATGCATGCTTTGATCGAGCCGTTGTGCGTTTCCGCCTTGAACACCCCTGTGGACCAGGCCAGTGCTGCGGTGTTTTTGCGTGTGCTGCGCGACGCCTTGTACAGCGCTCCCGGTGGGGCTGATTTCTTATTGCCGCGCTGCGATATGAGCGCCCTGTTGCCCGATGCCGCGGCGAAGTGGCTTCAAGCCCACGGTGCCCAGGTGATGCTGGGGCAACACCAGCGTAATTGTCCGCAACCGGAGCATGCGGGCGATGCGGTGCTGCTGGCTTGTCCGGCATGGGAAGCGGCCCGCCTGACCCAAAGCATTCAACCGGCTTGGTCGACCCAAGCCGCCCAGTTGCGCCACCAAGGCATTGCCACGGTATACGTGCGCTGCCAACCACCGGGCCAGGGCATAGCCACCTTGGCGCGGCCCATGATGGCCCTGGACAACGGCCCCTTGGCACCGGCCCAATTTGTATTTGACCGCGGCGCACTCAGCCAAGACAGCGCACAACGCGGAATACTGGCCGCGGTGGTCAGTGCTTGCCAGGGCGAGCGCGACACAGTGACCACAATGGTGCTGGCCCAAATGGAGCGCCAACTGAAGCTCAAAGGCATCTCGCCAATCACCACGGTGGTGGAGCGGCGCGCCACGTTTGCCTGTACCCCAGGTTTGAAGCGGCCCAGCGCTTTCATCGCCCCTGGTTTGTGGGCTTGCGGTGACCATGTGCAAGGCCCCTACCCGTCCACCTTAGAGGGAGCGGTGCGCTCAGGCTTGGAAGTGGTGGACCAACTCTCGCAAAGATGACACCGTCCAAGGGGCTGGGCCAGGGTGGTTCCAAGCTGCGCCGCTGCGATTGAGCCACACACATTGCATGCCGGCCGCGCGCGCGCCCAGCACATCCAAGGCGGCGTCATCACCGACGTGCAAAACCGTGTCTGTCGGCACTTGCAAGCGCTCTGCGGTGTGCCAAAAAATGCGGGGGTCTGGCTTGGCGATGCCACTTTCTTGGGCACTGACCGCACATTGAAAAAAACCACCCAATCCCACCCGGTGCACATCGGCATTGCCATTGGTCAATGCCGCCAAGGGGTACCGCTGGGATAAAAAGTCCAGGGTTTCGTGGGCATCGTCAAACAAAGTCACTTGTTGGCGTGCGGCAAAAAAAACCTCAAACGCTGGCTCGGCCAAAGCCACATCTTCATCGGCCTGGGCCAGCGCATTGCCAATCATGGCCAAGCGCATGGCACTGAAGTCGTGCGGGCGCTCGACCAAACTGTCCCTGGCCTTGGCGCGGGCTTGGTCCATCCACTCGGGCTGCGCAAACAATGCCCCTGCCCCAGGGGCATGGTCTTGAAGCCAATTGCGCAACGCCTGTTCGGCCCGCTGCATGATCGGTCCGATGGGCCACAAGGTGTCGTCCAAATCCAGGCTGATGGCACGGATGTGTGACAAGGGGGGGATGGTGGGGTTCATGGCTGAGCGAGAATAACGCATGTCCAATTCGCCGCGCTTTGCCGCAGAACCCCCTCACCACCATGGTCAGCCCGCTCGCACGGCTGTTTTGTTGTGCAATCTGGGTACGCCTGATGCCCCCACCGGCTCGGCCGTTCGGCGCTATTTGGCCGAATTTTTGAGCGACCCCCGGGTGGTGGAAATTCCCCGCTTGCTCTGGCTTGCCATTTTGCATGGCGTGATTTTGCGCACCAGGCCCCAGAAATCCGCGTTGAAATACGCCGCCATTTGGACCGACCAGGGTTCGCCCTTGAAAGTGTGGACGGAAAAACAATCCGCCCTGTTACAACAATCCCTGTTGGCGGCCGATACGGCGGTGGTGGTGCGCTATGCCATGCGCTACGGTAGCCCTTCGATCGCCGAGCAACTCGACGACATCAAACGACAAGGTGCCACCCGCGTGTTGATTTTGCCGGCCTATCCCCAGTTTTCCGGACCGACAACCGCCAGTGTGTTCGATGCGGTGTACCAATGGGCGGCTCGCACCCGTCACATTCCAGAGTTGCGTTTCATCAACCACTACCACGATCACCCTGGATACATCCAAGCTTTGGCTGCGCGGGTGAAAGACCATTGGCAAACGCATGGCAAAGGTCATTTGGTGATGAGCTTTCATGGTGTGCCCGAGCGCACCTTGCACCTGGGTGACCCCTATCACTGCGAATGCCATAAAACCGCGCGATTGCTGACCGAACACCTGGAATTGTCCAAAGGTGCTTACAGCGTCACCTTTCAGTCGCGATTTGGCCGGGCCAAGTGGCTGGAGCCTTATACCGAACCCACGGTGCGCGAATTGGCCCGCAACGGCACCGAGCGGGTCGACATCATCTGCCCCGGCTTTACCAGTGACTGCCTGGAAACCCTGGAGGAAATTGCGCTCGAAGTGCGCGACGCTTTCATCGAAGACGGCGGCAAGGAGTTCCACTACATCCCCTGCCTGAACGATCAACCCCAGTGGATCACCGCGCTGTCGCAAGTGGCCCAACAACACATGGGTGGTTGGCCGGTGGGATTTGTCCCACCTGAGCAAGCACAACGCACCCGCCAAGCCGCATTGGCCATGGGGGCAACCGACTGAGCGCTTGGTTCAGGGGACTTTGGGCGCAGTGATGACCGGGGCCGCAGGTACCACCACAGGGGATGGTGCAGATTGCCCCATGGGCGCGGGCGCTGCGGGATTGACCAAATCTGCCCCTGGGGCGAGGGCCGCAGGCATCGGCGCTGCCGTGCCAGGATTGCCCGCAGTACCCCCTGAATCAGTGGTCAGTTCCAGTGGTGGAGGGGCCGGTGGGTAGGGGTCGGCAGGGGCGACCACGGCTGGCGGTGCAACCGGGGCATCGGGGGTTTTGGGCATCAACAAGACGACGGCACCAGCAGCCACTGCCAGCAAGGCCACCCATAAAAAACCGTTGGACCGGCTCTCACCATCAGCATCTTCGGCCAACAAACTTTGCGGAGGCGGTGGATCGATGTCAGCAGTGGCCACGGCCACATGGGTCATCACCGAAGAAAGATCAGCCCCATGTTGCGCAGCGCTGGTGCGGTCTGGCTCGGCGAGGGGCGCAGGGGCAGGTGCACTGTGCATGGGGGCAGCGGTGCTTGCGGGTAAGGCCGGTTCGGTCTCAGCCAGCGCAGACGGGGGTTGTGCATCGCTGGCAGAAGAAACAAAGGCCAGCTCGGGGGCCAGGCCCAACAAAGTGGCCAACTTTCTCGCTGCGGTGGCCTTGACAGAATCGCTGTAGAAAGCGCTGTTGCCACCTTCCTCGATTTGCCGAACCTGCTTGAGGGACAAGCAAGCACGCGTGGCCAGATCGGTCTGCGCCCAGCCCTTGGACTCTCTGCGCTGTCGCAGCAAATCCCCGTTGATGTGGTGGACCGTGTCTTGCATGACCGAATCTATGGCTTGGTGTTACTTGACCAGCAACAGCTCGCCCTTGATCGAGGCACCTTTTTGAACCGACAGGTTTGATACACCACATGGCCATCGACGGACGCCGACGAAGTGACGATCAATTCGTTGCAAGTGGCCGTGCCAGTGAATTTGCCCTTGATGTGCAAGCTCGAACAAGTCACCACACCTTCCACTTGGCCGCGTGAACCTATGGTCAAGTCGTCCACCTG
>RFNL01000223.1 GCA_009927195.1 Betaproteobacteria bacterium
CCACTTGATTGCCATCGGCGGTACCGATCTCTATGGTTTGAGAGCGTACCGTCATGCTGGCCGGATCGAGCACCCACACTGCCGTTTTACCGCCATCTTGGCGCAAAGCAGCGGTGGGCAATTGAATGGATGGCTGGCGCGACCAGGCATCGGTGCGTGGCAAGACCACTTGGACGGTACTGCCCAGCGCCAAGCCGTCACCTTTGGGCAAACCGAGTTTTACGGTGAAGGTACGGGTTACCGGGTCGGCACTGGCCGCCACGTCACGCACCCGCGCTGTGTCCTCGCGCCCCCCATTCCAGGGTTTGACCGCCACGTTTTGGCCCACCTTGAGCAAGCCCAACTTGTCCTCGGGCAGGGCAATCACCACATCATTGGCCCCCTCTTGGGCCAGCCGAATCACTGGCGTACCGGCCAGCAAAACCTGCCCAACTTCCGACTCAATCGCGGTCACCACACCTGCATGGTCCGCCAGCAAGCGGGTGTAGCCTACTTGGTTGCCTTGCGAGCGCAATTGCGCCTGGGCTTGATCGTATTGCGCTTGGGCCGCTTTGAGGGTGCTCTCGCGTCGCTCCAATTCTGCGCCGCTGATGAAAGACTGGTCTTTGAGTTCTTTGTAGCGCTTGAAGTCAGCCTGGGCCAATTCCAACTGGGTCTGTGCAGAACGGACCTGGGCACGCGCCGCATCTGTGGCCAGTTCGTAGTCACGCGGATCCAACTCAGCCAGCAATTGGCCGACTTTGACACGCTGACCCAATTCGACATGGCGGGCAATCAACTTGCCCGCCACCCGAAAGCCCAGGCGACTCTCCACCCGGGCCCGGACCTCGCCAGCAAACTCCAAACCGGCGGCTACATCAGAAGTTTGCACTTGCAGCAATTTGACAGCCCTCACGGGCTCTTGCCGGGCATCGGGGGGCTTGCAGGCGCTCAAGCCAAACAGCCCGGCCAAGGACATCCAGACGGCGAATGATCGTTGAAACATCGGTAAATTCCTGGTGACGGGCCTGACCGTAGCCCTTCGTTAATGACCAATTGGTTAGTAATTCGATTATAGGGGGGTGGGGTGAAGCGACAATGGCTTGGAACATGCGCTCCGTTGACCATTACGAAAATTTTCCTGTGGCCTCATGGCTGTGCCCGCCCCATTTGCGCGGGGCCGTGATCGCCATCTACCACTTTGCACGCACCGCCGATGACCTGGCCGATGAGGGTGATGACAGTCCCGACCAGCGTTTGAAACAGTTGGCAGCCTATCGCTTGGCTCTCCAGAGGGCTTGTCCATTGCCCAATGGCGCAATACACCCGGCAGCGGCCAAGGATGAAACCGACTGGCCCGAAGTGTTTGTACCCTTGGCCCAGTACATTCAATCGCATGCCCTGCCACTGGCCTGCCTGCATGCCTTGCTCGATGCCTTTGAGCAAGACGTGATCTTCACCCGCGATGACAGGCGCTATGCCAACCGCGATGAACTGCTGGCCTACTGCGAACGCTCGGCCAATCCGGTCGGCCGTTTGCTGCTGCACCTCTATGGTGTGCAAGATGCGAAATCGCTGCAATGGAGTGATGCGGTGTGCACCAGCTTGCAACTGATCAATTTTTGGCAGGACCTGAGCGTGGACCTGACCCGTGGTCGACATTACCTGCCCCAAGGATCGGATTTGCCCGCCGAGGTGGCTTTTGCCCGCACCTTGATGAACCAAGGGGCTGCCTTGGTCCACCGCTTGCCGGGGCGTGCCGCTTGGGAGTTGCGATTGGTGGTGCAAGGAGGTTTGCGCATCATTGACAAAATTGAACGTGGCAACCCTTGGCAACAGCGCCCCAAACTCGTGCCCAGCGACTGGGCTGTGATGCTGTGGCGCGCCTGTCGCATGCGCCAGCGATGACACAATCGCGCTCCATGACACCGCAACAATATGTGCAACAAAAAGCCGCTGGATCAGGCAGCAGTTTTTACTATGCGTTTTTGTTTTTACCCCCGCACCGGCGGGCCGCCATCACGGCTTTTTATGCCTTTTGCCGCGAAATTGACGATGTGGTCGACGAGACGCTGGACCCCAGCGTGGCCGCCAGCAAATTGGCCTGGTGGCAAACCGAGGTGCACCGCGCCTATGCAGGCCAATCCCAGCACCCGGTGATGCAGGCATGGATGCCATGTGCGCGCAGCTTTGACATTTCCGCTGAACCCTTGCAATCGGTCATTGAGGGCTGTCAAATGGATCTGAGCCAAACCCGCTATCTCGATTACCCCGGTTTACAACGCTATTGCCATTTGGTCGCTGGCGTAGTGGGTGAGGTGGCTGCGCGCATTTTTGGCCAAAGCCAGACCGAAACCACCTCCTATGCCCAAACCCTGGGCTTGGCCTTTCAATTGACCAACATCATCCGCGATGTGGGCGAAGACGCGGTGCGCGGTCGCATTTACCTGCCCATCAACGAATTGCAGCAATTTGAGGTCACCGCCCAAGACATCTTGCAACGCCAGGACTCCCCGCGGTTTCAAGCCCTGATGCGCCATCAAGCCACGCGCGCCCATGCCTTGTATGAACAAGCCTTTGGGTTGTTGCCGCAAGCCGATCTTCGCG
>RFNL01000197.1 GCA_009927195.1 Betaproteobacteria bacterium
AAGGCACATTCAATTGCGAGGCGGCCAGTTGGCCAAAAGTGAGCGCATGGCCTTGGCCTTGGTCTGGGCTGCCGCTGGCCACCGTGACATCGCCATTGGCATGCCAGGTGACATGGGCGCTCTCCCACCCTTGCCCGCATGGCTCGACATACATGGCCACACCCAAACCCACCCATTCGCCTTTGGCGCGGCGCTCGCGTTGCGACGCACGCTCTTGTGCATAGCCAAATCGCTCGCACGCCATCTCCAACAATTGGGGGAAATCACCAGAGTCCAAGGTCTCACCGGTGGGTGTCGCATGCGGCATGGCTTGGGCAGGTATCAAATTGATGCGGCGCAGTTGCACCGGGTCCATGCCCAAGCGGCGTGCAGCCCGGTCGATCAAGGACTCCATCAACAATGCGGCCTCTGGCCGGCCAGCACCACGGTAGATCCCCACCGGGGCGGTGTGGGCGCGGCGCGCCTGGCTCTGGATGTGTCCGTTGGGTACGCGGTAGGGCCCCGGCAAAATGCGTGTGGCATTGCGCATCGGTACCAAGGCAGAAAACGGCAACCACGCACCCAAGGCATATTGCAGTTGCGCTTGCAAAGACACCATTTGCCCGTTGGCGTCGACCGACAACTGGGCGTGCAATTGCGCGCCCCGGCCGTGTTGCCCCGACAAAAACTCCTCAGAACGGCTGGCTTTCCACTGCACGGTGGTGGCCAAGCGATGCGCAGCCAAGGCCACCAAAATATCCTCCGGGGTGATGGAAGCCTTGGCCCCAAAAGCACCGCCCACATCGGGCGAGATCAAATGCACTTGCGACGGTGTCAAGCCCAGGGCACGGGCCAGATCGGCTTGGGCGCGCGAAGGGGTCTGGCTGCCCAGCCACACCTGCAAGCGTTGCGCCGGGACTTGCCAGTGCGCCACACAAGCGCGTGGCTCCATGGCCATGGCCAACACGCGCGGCACCGTTAAATCCACGCTGACCTGTGTGCCCCACCTTGCTGTCGCATCGCCAAAGCGGTGCTCAAAGCCAGCCACCACAGGGGAGTCGGGGTCGGCATCACCCCAGGCCTTGATCGGGTGCAAGGACACCCTGACTGCATCGGCCGCCGCTTGCGCGGTGCTGGCATCGCGGGCCAATACCATGGCCAGCGCTTGGCCCACATGTTCCACCGTGGTGTCGGCCAGCAAAGGCATGGGGACATCCACCGACAATGGCCACAAAGGATTCACGCCGGGAGTGGGCACATTTTGCACATCGCTGGCTTGCCACACGGCCACCACACCGGGCAGGGCCAGGGCTGGCGATGCATCGATGCCCAACACCTGGGCATGCGCGTGGTCGCTGCGAACAAATGCTGCATGCAAAGCGTTTGGCGGGGCGGCGTCTTGGACGTAAAACCCCTGCCCGCGAATCAATCGCTCATCAACGGGCATGGTCTCAGGCCAAGGCTTTTTGGATGGAGCGCGTGGCCATGTCCTCGAGCCAGGCCAAATCCACATCGCAATGGGACTCACAGAGGAACCAGGGTTCGCGGGAATCGGGTTCGAGCATCACCCCATGGGCAATCATTTGCCAGGCAAATCGCCGGTACAAGTCGCTGTTGGTCTTGCGCCAGTCGCGGTAGGTTTGCGGCACTTCGGGGGTGAAATGGATGCCCAACATGGCAGGCGGGCCGGCAAAGGCATGCGGCACACCCGCATGCGTGAACACTCGGCCCAACAGCGCTTTGATTTGCAGCCCCATTTGGTCTATGGTTTGCAAGGCATCGGTGTGGGTCAAAATGTCCAAGGTCGCATGGGCTGCGCGCAGCGCCACCATGTTGGCCGTATAGGTGCCCCCATGCACCACGCCACCCGGGTGAGAGCCCACCACATCCATCACATCGGCGCGGCCGCCAAAAGCGGCCACCGGGTAACCATTGCCCATGGCTTTGGCAAAGGTGGTCAAGTCGGCGTGAATGCCATACAAAGCCTGCGCGCCGCCAGCGGCGACTCGAAAACCGGTTTTCACCTCGTCCAAAATCAGCAAGGCCCCGTGTTGCTGGCACAAATCGCGCAAGCGTTGCAACCAAGCCGGCGTGGCTGAAATGCTGCCCGCATTGCCAATGATGGGCTCCAAAATGACGCAGGCGAGCTCTTGGCCACGCTGGACAAACAACTGTTCCAAAGCTTCGCCATCGTTGAGGCCAATGATGTCGACCAGGGCGCGGGTGTTTTGTGCAATGCCTGCCCCAAACGGAATCACTTGGGGTGGTGTCGTACCGCTGGGGTCCCAGTTTTCAATGTCAGACTTCCACATCACCTCGTCAAAAAGACCGTGGAAACCACCTTCGACCATGGCGATGCGCTTGCGCCCGGTAAAGCCTCGGGCGGTTCTCAATGCACCCATCACCGCCTCGGTGCCTGAATTGGCAAAGCGCATTTTGTCGATCTGTGGGCACAAGGCCTTGACCTGTTGCACCACCTGGGCATCCAAGGCGGTGGAAAAACCAGTGACGGTGCCGCCGCGCTGGATTTGATCCACCACGGCCGCATCCACCCGCACATCGCGGTAACCCAAGATGATGGGGCCATACCCCAATCGAAAGTCGACATGCTCTTTGCCATCGACATCGGTGATGCGGCAACCCTTGGCGCTTTGCAAAAAAACCGTGTGGTCATCGCCCCAATAGCGGTAGTTTTCGGCCACGCCCTGTGGCATGTGGTCGTGGGCTTGGCGCATCAAGGCGCTTTGAACAGAGGGCTTCATGCTGCGCAAGGCTTCATCAGGTCGGCGCTGGTTCGCTGCCCCAGGCTTGGCCATAGGGCGGTCGCAACAACAAACCGGCCCGCTCTTCGAGCAAGCGCACCACATTCAATTCGCCCGCTTGCGGTCCGTAGGTTTGCATGGCTTGCTGAAACATTTTTTGGGCCAAGGCGCCCATGGTCAATTCATACCCCTGTGACTGTGCCACTTGGTTGATCAAGCCCAAATCCTTGCAACACAGGGCCAGCGAAAAACTGGGGTCGTAGTGACCCGCAAAAATGGAGGGCACATCGTGCTGCGCCACCCAACTATTGCCCGCACTGGATTGGATGGCCTCCCACACGGTGTTCAAAGGAATACCGGCCTTGGCACCCATCATCAACCCCTCGCCGATGGCTGCGGCACTGACAAACCACAGTAGATTGGTGAGCAACTTGATGGTGGCACCATTGCCATGCTGACCCACATGGAAAATTTTTTCGCCCAGCACATCAAAAATCGGTTTGTATTGCTTGAAAACAGATTCGTCGCCCCCGACAAAGATCGACAAACGCCCCAAGGCCGCAAAGTCCACAGCGTTGGTGACGGGCGCTTCCAAAAAGTCTGCCCCACGCTGCTGGGCCATGCTGGCCAACTGCTGCACCAATTCAACGGCGCTGGTGGACGTGTCAATCACCGCCATACCCGGCCTGAGCGCGGCCATCACACCCGATTCGCCCAGCATCACCTCCTGAATCTGGGCCGGACCGGGCAATGAGGCCATCACCACATCCGCCTGGGCCATGCCTTGGTGAACATCCGATGCCCAATGGGCGCCTTGCGCCAATAAATTGGCGGCTTTGTCCGGGGCCCGATCAAACACCGTCAAGGGATAACCGGCTTTGAGCAAATTGGCGGCCATGGGGTTGCCCATGTTGCCAATTCCCATGAAAAAAATACGCGGCCTGATGGACATGATGGGAGATCCGCCTTGCTCAGGGATTGGATTTGACAAAAGCCAAGAATTGATGGCCCGTGCGAGATGGGTTGAGAAAACGCAGGCCCACATTTTCCAGCATGGTCAAGGCTTGCGCGAAGTTGTAAGTGCGGTATTGAACGGTTTGGGCCATCACCCGATGAGGGCCATCGTCCAGATAATAGTGTTTGATAAAACCGTCTGGGTGCGGATCAATTTGCTGTCCATAGATCATGCCGTTGGAGATGGGCTTTTGGTAATCGTGGTGCGGGCCTTGGATGCCCAGCAGCAACTGTCCACCTGGCGTGATGTGTGCCGCCACGCGCGCCAGTCCTTCTAAATTACCCAGCTCATCGGGAATGTGGCTGACCATGAAGGGCTCTTTATCGCCATCGAAAACAAAATACCAGACACCGCCATAAGAGAAAGCCACCTCGTAGGGGTGGCTTAATTGCATTTGGGTCACGTTTTCTCGGGCCAGACTGACATTGGGAAAACCTTTGAGCCTTTCTTGGGCAATATTGAGCATGGCCTGGGTCAGGTCGATGCCGGCGATCTCGACATCAGGGCGGCGCTTGGCCAATGCTTCCATGATCAAGCCCGTGCCACAACCAATTTCCAAAACATGGCGAAAGTCCGCTTGTTGCATCAATTGGGTCACGATTTGATCGTAATCGTAGTACCCCGATGTCATGATGACATCGTAATACGCCGACATATTGGTGTAATCGCCCATGAAAACTCCTGGTGGGACCTGTTCGAATTTGGGCCAAAGCTTACACCATGCGATTGTTGGCACAGGGCCCCGGCCTTGTGAACGAAAATCATTGCACCCGTTTCACTTTCGCAATCCGTTCACATGGCGATCCAATGGTTCCCTGGTCACATGCACCTCACGCGCAAAGCGATTGGGGAGCGCATCAAAGACATCGATGTGGTCATCGAAATGTTGGACGCGCGCTTGCCCGGCTCCAGCGCCAACCCCATGCTCGGTGAGTTGATCCAGGGCAAACCCACTCTCAAGGTTTTGAGCAAGCAAGACCTGGCCGATGCGGACCGCACCCAAGATTGGCTTCGACACTACAACGCACAGCCCGGTGTGCGTGCGCTGGCCCTGGACACCAGCATGGCCTCACCCGCCAAGGCCCTGATTCAAGCTTGTCAAACACTGGCCCCCATGCGCGGTGGCATGGTCAAGCCCATGCGGGTGTTGATGTGTGGCATTCCCAACGTGGGCAAGTCCACCCTGATCAACACCCTCAAAGGGCAACGTGCGGCCAAAACCGGTGACGAGGCCGGGGTGACCAAGGTGGAGCAACGCATCAGTTTGGCCGATGACTTCTACATCTACGACACCCCAGGTGTTTTATGGCCCCGCATCATCGTGGCGCAAAGCGGCTACAACCTGGCCGCCAGTGGTGCCGTGGGTGTGAACGCATTTGACGAGCAAGAGGTGGCCTTGGAGTTGCTGCAATACCTGCTGAACCACTACCCCCAAAATTTGGCTCTGCGCTACAAGGTGCCCGCTGCGTCGCTGCACAGTGACGCAGAGTGGCTGCAAGCCATTGCGCGCCAACGCGGCGCGGTGCAAAGCGGGGGGCGTTTGAACACCGCAAAAGCCGCTGACTTGGTGATCCATGACTTTCGCTCGGGTGCCTTGGGGCGCGTCACACTGGAAACCCCCACCGAATTTGCGCAGTGGCTCAAGCTTGGCCAACTAGCGGATGCACAGCGCCAACAAAAACCCAAACGAAGCGCAAAATCCAAAACCTCCTGAGCACCCCAGGCACACCCTGGCTGGCCGGCAGTTATTTGCGGACCGGTGGCAAGTCGGTACAACTGCCATGCGCCACCTCCGCCGCCATGCCAATGCTTTCGCCCAGCGTGGGATGGGGGTGGATGGTTTTGCCGATGTCCACCGCGTCGGCGCCCATCTCGATGGCCAGAGCGATCTCGCCAATCATGTCGCCCGCGTGGGTGCCGACGATGCCGCCGCCCAGGATCTTGCCGTGGCCATGGGCCTCGGGTGAATCGTCAAACAGCAGTTTGGTCACGCCTTCGTCGCGGCCGTTGGCAATGGCGCGGCCCGAGGCGGTCCAAGGGAACAAGCCCTTTTTCACCTGGATGCCTTGCGCTTTGGCTTGGTCTTCGGTCAAGCCCACCCAGGCCACTTCGGGGTCGGTGTAGGCCACGCTCGGGATGACGCGTGCATTGAAAGCTGCCGACGCCAACTCCGGGATGCCTTGCAGTTCACCCGCGATCACTTCAGCGGCCACATGGGCTTCATGCACCGCCTTGTGCGCCAACATGGGCTGGCCCACGATGTCGCCAATGGCAAAGATGTGCGGCACGTTGGTGCGCATCTGGATGTCGACGTTGATGAAGCCACGGTCGGTCACGGCCACGCCGGCTTTTTCTGCGCCGATCTTTTTACCGTTGGGCGTGCGGCCCACGGCTTGCAACACGAGGTCGTACACCTGCGGCGCGGGGGCAGTCCCGCCAGGTTCGGCGCTCTCGAATGTCACTTCAATGCCTTCGGGCAAAGCGCGTGCGGACACGGTCTTGGTCTTGAGCATGATGTGGTCAAAGCGCTTGGCGTTCATCTTTTGCCAGATCTTGACCAGGTCGCGGTCAGCGCCTTGCATGAGGCCGTCCATCATTTCCACCACGTCCAGACGTGAGCCCAGCGTGCTGTAAACGGTTCCCATTTCCAGACCGATGATGCCGCCGCCCAGAATCAGCATGCGCTTGGGCACCTCTTTGAGCGCCAATGCACCCGTGCTGTCGACCACGCGTGGGTCATCGGGCATGAAGGGCAAACGTACGGCTTGTGAGCCCGCCGCGATGATGGCGCGCTTGAAGGCCACCACTTTCTTGGTGCCGGTTTTTTCCTGACCCGTGCCGGTGGTTTCTTCCACTTCGAGGTGGTTCGCCCCCACGAATTGGCCCAGGCCGCGCACAGTGGTGACCTTGCGCATCTTGGCCATGGCCGCCAAGCCGCCAGTGAGTTTGCCAATGACTTTTTCTTTGTGGCCGCGCAATTTGTCGATGTTCACCGCTGGTTTGCCAAAGTCCACGCCCAGGTCGGCCATGTGGGCCACTTCGTCCATCACGGCGGCCACGTGCAACAGCGCTTTGGACGGGATGCAACCGACGTTCAAACACACGCCGCCCAATTGGGCATAGCGCTCGACGATGACCACGTTCAGGCCCAAATCGGCCGCGCGAAATGCCGCGCTGTAGCCCCCGGGGCCACCACCCAAAACCAAGACATCGCAGTTCACGTCCACGCTGCCTGCATAGGTGCTGGCAGGGGCGGTCGCCACCGGCGCAGCTGCCGCGCTGGGTGCGGGAGCTGCAGCAGGCGCTGGTGCAGCGGCTGAAGGTGCGGCCGATGGGGCCGCAGCGCTGGGTGCCGCCGCTGCGGCTTCCAGCACCACCACCACCGAGCCTTGCTTGACCTTGTCACCCAGCTTGACCTTGACCTCTTTGACCACCCCCGCGTGTGAGGAGGGGATTTCCATCGAGGCTTTGTCACTCTCGACCGTGATCAGACTTTGCTCGGCGCGAATGGTGTCGCCCGGTTTGACCAGCAGTTCAATGACGGCCACCTCGTCGAAGTCACCTATATCGGGTACTTGTATGTCTAACAATGCCATGGTGTTCTCGCTCTCAAAGCAATACGCGGCGGAAGTCACCCAGGATTTGACCCAGGTAGACATTGAAACGGGCTGCGGCCGCGCCGTCGATGACGCGGTGGTCCCAGGTCAGCGACAAGGGCAGCATCAGACGGGGCACAAAGGCTTTGCCGTCCCACACCGGTTCCATGGTGCTTTTGCACACCCCCAAGATGGCCACTTCGGGCGCATTGATGATGGGGGTGAAGTAGCGCCCGCCAATGCCGCCCAGGCTGGAGATGGTGAAGGTCGCACCTGACATTTCGGCGGGGCTTAACTTGCCTTCGCGGGCTTTTTTGGCCAGCTCGCCCATTTCTTGGCTGATTTGCAAAATGCCTTTTTTGTCGGCGTCTTTGATCACCGGCACCATCAAGCCGTTGGGCGTGTCGGCGGCAAAGCCGATGTGCCAATAGTTTTTATAAACCAAGGCGTCGCCATCGAGCGAGCTGTTGAACTCGGGGTATTTTTTGAGCGCGGCCACACAGGCCTTGATCAAAAAGGCCAGCATGGTGACCTTGATGCCCGACTTTTCGTTTTCTTTGTTGGTCGCAACGCGGAAGGCTTCCAGGTCGGTGATGTCGGCATCGTCGTGGTTGGTGACCGACGGGATCATGATGGCGTTGCGCAGCAGGTTGGCCGCGCTGATCTTTTTGATGCGGCCCATCTCTTTGCGCTCGATGGGGCCGAACTTGGCAAAGTCCACCTTGGGCCAAGGGATGAGCCCCAAAGCAGCACCGTCGCCGCCCGCCGGGGCTTTGGCCGCTTGGGCTTGGGTGCGGGTGTCACCGACCATCACCGCGCGGGTGAAGGCCTGCACATCCTCCTCGGTGATGCGGCCTTTGGGGCCTGTGCCCTTGACCTCGGCCAGGGGCACACCCAATTGGCGCGCCAATTTGCGGATCGACGGCGATGCATGGGGCAGGCCTGTCGCAGGGTTTTGCGTGGGAGCGTGCGCGGCTTGCGCAGCAGCAGGTGCGGCCACGGATGCGGTCACTGGTGTGGGAATGGGTGCAGGCGTCGGCATGGCTGCGCTGGCAGGCGCTGGGGCCGCGGCAGGGGCAGCCACGGCGGGTGCAGCAGCCGGTGCGGCGGCTGGCGCAGGCGCTGGTGCGGCGCTGGCACCGGCCACGTCAAGCACCACCACCACCGAACCCTGTTTGACCTTGTCACCCAATTTGACCTTGAGCTCTTTGACCACGCCAGCATGCGAGCAAGGGATTTCCATCGATGCTTTGTCACTCTCTACCGTGATCAGGCTCTGTTCGGCCTTGACCGTGTCGCCCACCTTGACCAGCAATTCGATCACCGCCACTTCATCAAAATCCCCAATGTCGGGGACCGTCACATCCATCATCGCCATTTCATGTCTCCGTCTGGGTTTAAGCGTAAAGGGGGTTGGTCTTGTCGGCTTGCAGACCATAGCGGGCGATGGCCTCGGCCACTTTGGCCACCGGCAGCGTGCCAGATTCGCTCAAGGCCTTGAGTGCGGCCACCACGATGTAGTGTCGGTTGATCTCGAAATGCTCCCGCAGTTTGCTGCGAAAGTCGCTGCGACCAAACCCATCGGTGCCCAGCACTTTGTAAACACGGCCCGGCGGGATATAGGCACGAATTTGCTCGGCGTATGACTTCATGTAATCGGTGGATGCCACCACCGGGCCGTCGTGCAATGACAACTGCTCGGCCACAAATGACTGGCGCGCCGTCTCGGTCGGGTGCATCAGGTTCCAGCGCTCGGCTTGCGCCCCATCGCGGGCCAACTCGTTGAAACTGGGACAGCTCCAGACATTGGCGGCCACCCCCCAATCAGCGGCGAGCAATTCGCGCGCGGCCATGGACTCGCGCAAGATGCTGCCCGAACCCAGCAGGTT
>RFNL01000180.1 GCA_009927195.1 Betaproteobacteria bacterium
GAGGTCGGCTTTCAGCTCTACAACGAGATGCTCTCCGAGGCGGTGCGCGCCCTCAAAAATGGCCAAGAGCCCGACCTGCTCAAGCCCTTTGCGGCGGTCACCGACATCAACTTGCATGCACCCGCTTTGCTGCCCGAAGACTATTGCGGCGACGTGCACCTGCGCCTGAGCTTTTACAAAAAACTCGCCAGCGCCCACACCAGCGACCAGGTCGATGCCCTGCTGGAAGAAATCGTCGACCGCTTTGGCCAACTGCCCGCGCCAGCCCAGACCTTGATCGATGTGCACCGCTTGCGCGTGCTGGTGCAACCCTATGGGGTGGCCAAGGTCGACGCCACGCCCAACGCCATCTTGATTGCCTTCAAAGCCAACGCCCCGGTGGACGGCATGCGCATCATCCAGTTGGTGCAAAAAAACAAGCACATCAAGCTCGCGGGCAACGACAAACTGCGCATCGAACGCGCCCTGCCCAATGCACACGAACGCGCCCAACTGGTGCGCGAGGTGCTGCGCTCCTTGGGTGAACCGATAGCCCCCACCCCAACGACCACACCCGCTGCGCTGCGGTGTGATGCCCACTCAACACCCCACTGCCCCATGAACCCCAGTGTCCCTCTCACCATCTCTCCTGGCTTGACCATCCAAGGCTTCACCGCCCCTGTGTCGCTGAAAAACTTCAAGCTGATTGCGTTTGACATGGACTCGACGCTGATCAACATCGAATGCGTGGACGAGATTGCCGACGCCGCGGGGCGCAAGGCCGAGGTGGCGGCGATCACCGAGGCGGCCATGCGCGGCGAGATCAAAGACTACAAAGACAGCTTGCGCCAGCGCGTGGCCTTGCTCAAAGGGGTGAGCGAACAGGCTTTGCACGAGGTGTATGAAAACCGCTTGCGCCTCAATCCTGGGGCGCAAACGCTGGTGCAAGCCTGCCAAAAGGCGGAGCTCAAAACCCTGCTGGTGAGCGGTGGGTTCACGTTTTTCACCGACCGGGTGCGCGACCTGCTGCGGCTCGACGACACCCGCAGCAATGTGCTGGAGGTGGCCCATGGCTTGCTCACCGGGCGACTGGTGGACCAGGCCTGGGGCGATATTTGCGATGGCGAGGAAAAACGCCGCAAGCTCGCGCAAAACTGCGAACAACTGGGCATTGCACCCGCCCAGGCCATTGCCGTGGGCGATGGGGCCAACGACTTGCCCATGATGGGCTTGGCCGGGTTATCGGTGGCCTACCACGCCAAACCCGCGGTGCGGGCCCAGGCCATGGTGTCCATCGAGTCGGGCGGCCTGGACCGCTTGTTGGAGGTGCTGCGCCCTTGAAGCGCGCGCCGCTCAGGCAAAGGTGAGCTGCACCTTCATCGCCTGGGTGCGGTCGGCGGCCAGCGCAAAAGCGCGGGCATATTCGGTGTGCGGCAAGCTGTGGCTGATAAGCGGCTTGACATCCACCCGGCGCTGGTTCATCAAGTCCACGGCCAAGGCAAATTCTTCGTGGAAGCGAAAGCTGCCACGCCACTCAAATTCTTTGGCCACCAACACATTCAGGGGGATGGAGGTGTCACCACCGGTGCCCACCTGCACGATGACACCGCGCGGACGCACCACCTCAAAAGCGGCCACCAAGGCATTGGCATTGCCGCTGGCTTCGATCAGCACATCAAAGTGGCCTTTGTGGGCTTTGTACCCCGCCAACCCATCGGGCGTGGTGGCGGTATTGATGGTGTGATCTGCGCCCACCAAGCGTGCCCGCGCCAAGGTTTGATCGGTGATGTCGGTGGCCACCACTTGGGCCGCCCCGGCCCAGCGCGCGGCGAGCACACACAATGCGCCGATGGGGCCGCAGCCGGTGACCAACACCCGGGCACCGGCCAATTGGCCGGCGCGGCGCACCGCATGCAAAGCCACCGACAAAGGCTCGGCCATGGCGGCCTCGCCGTCGCTCACAGAGTCGGCCACGGCATGGGCCTGCCAGGCCTCGATGATCATCTCCTGTCGAAACGCACCCTGGATGTGGGGCCAGGGCATGGCGCTGCCATAAAAACGCATGTGCAAACAGTGGCTGTGCTGGCCCTTTTGGCAATACAGGCACTGGCCGCAAGGTCGACTGGGGCTGATGGCCACCCGCTGGCCCACCGCCACGCCTTGCACCTGTTGACCCACAGCCACCACCTGGCCTGACACCTCATGGCCCAGCACCATGGGCTGCTTGACCCGCACCGTGCCAAAGCCGCCGTGCTGGTAGTAATGCAAATCAGAGCCGCAAATGCCACCAGCGCGCATGTGCACCCGCAGTTGCTGCTCGCCCAGGGTTTCGGCGGGGGTTTCTTCAATGCGCAAATCCTGGGCACCGTGGATCACTAGGGCTTGGGGCATGGTTCAGCTCGTGGAGGGTGGCAGGTGTAGCGGGCAACTCACAGCGAAGCGGTGATGCCGCCATCGACATACAGCACATGGCCGTTGACAAAGGCAGAGGCATCGCTGCTGAGAAACACCGCCGCGCCGACCAGGTCTTGCACCTGACCCCAGCGCTTGGCGGGGGTGCGGCCAATCAACCAAGCGCTGAAAGTGGCATCGTTGACCAGCGCTTCGGTGAGTTCGGTTTTGAAGTAACCCGGGCCAATGCCATTGACCTGAATGCCGTGCGGCCCCCAGTCCACCGCCATGCCTTTGGTCAGCATCTTCAGCGCGCCTTTGGACGCGGTATAGGGCGCGGTGCCGGGGCGGCCCAGTTCACTCATGACCGAGCAGATGTTGATGATCTTGCCGGCCTTGCGGGCCATCATGCCGGGCACCACGGCTTGCGAGACATAAAACGCGCTGTCCAAGTTGGTGCGCATGATGTGGTGCCACTGCTCGGGCGGGAAGTTCTCCAGCGACGAGCGAAAAGTCATGCCTGCGTTGTTGATCAGTGTGTCGATGGGCCCGACCTGGCGCTCTATCTCCGCCACGCCAGCTTTGACCGCAGGCCCATCGGTGGCATCAAAGGCCTGGGTGAACACGCCATCGCTGGGCCCGGGCAAGGCCGACAATTTGTCGGCTGCCGCTTGCAGTTTGTCGCGGTTGCGCCCATTGAGCACCACCCGCGCGCCCGCGCTGCGCAGGCCTTCGGCCAAGGCCAGGCCAATACCGCTGCCCGATCCGGTGATCAGGGCCACGCGGCCACTGAGGTTGAACATGGCCAGCGCGGCTGGCAATGGGCTGGTAGAGATGGTGTCCATGGCTAGCATTCTAGGCGCTGGCCAGCGGCACAAATGATTACGTTTCCCCTGCCAGCGCGCTGGCAGATGGTGCGCGGAACCGTCATCGAAATTACACATAGCCTTCCTACGATGTTTTATTCACACAAAAAAAGCATGGGCTCCTCTCTTCGCATTTCCGGCATTTCAAAAACCTTTGGTCAACACCAGGTTTTGACCAACGTTTCACTGCAAGTTGAGCCGGGCGAGTTTGTGACCTTGTTGGGTGCATCCGGCTGTGGCAAGTCCACCTTGTTGCGCATCATTGCGGGATTGATACCGGCCGATGAAGGTGATGTCGCACTCGACCAACAATCTGTTGCGGGGCTCAAACCCAGTCAGCGCAACATTGCCATGGTTTTTCAAAATTACGCGCTCTACCCGCACATGTCAGTGCGCGACAACATCGCCACACCGCTGCTGATGTCACGCCTGGGTTTTTGGGCGCGCCAACCCATGTTGCGCCGGCTTTGGCCGGGTCACCGCGCGATATTGCAGTCGATCGATGAAATGGTTTGCGCGGTGGCCAAAGGATTGCAAATCGAAGCATTGTTGGGCCGAAAGCCGGGCGAACTCTCCGGCGGCCAACGTCAACGGGTGGCTTTGGCCAGGGCCATGGTCCGATCACCCGCGGTTTTTCTGATGGATGAACCGTTGTCCAATTTGGACGCCAAATTGCGTGTCCAAGTGCGCGAGGAATTGTCCCAATTGCACAAGCGTTTGGGCGCCACTTTTTTATATGTGACGCATGACCAAATCGAAGCCCTGACCTTGTCCGATCGCGTGGCGGTGATGGACCACGGCAGAGTGCTGCAATGCGATACACCGAAAAACCTGTATCAAAAGCCTGCGAATTTGACGGTGGCCAAATTCATTGGCACCCCCCAAATCAATTGTTGGGCCATGCAGGTCGATGCCATGGGCAGGCTCAACCAAGGCGAATGGTTGCTTCAAGGCAAATTGCCTCTGCCAGCAGGCAGCAAAGTCACCCTGGCCTTGCGACCCGAACAAATTCACGCCAGCCACAACCCCTCGCACTTTGACCAAGAGGTGGATGTGCGCATCAAAGTCAAACTCACTCGGCTGGAGAACCATGGGCCCGAGTGGATTTTTTGGGCCCAGCCCATGACCGGTGAGGCCGTCACCCTGACGGTCAGGGCGTCGACGCAGTCATGGCCCCAATTGGCCGTGGGCGACCCGGTTTGGCTGGGGTGGATGCTGCAAGACTGCTTGTTATTCGACCCACAAGGTCAACGCCTGGACCTTGAGCTGACCCCTGGCAGCCCCCACTGAGCCCCTTGCATGCCGAACGCCCAGCTTTCCAAACCCTTGTCCACGGCGTGGCTGGGCATTGGCATGGCAGCGCCGGCCGGTTTGTTGCTCATCATTTTGTATGCACTGCCGCTCATCAGCCTGCTTGTTTTAAGCCTGACCAACTACGAGTTGGGTGCCCTGGATTTTCAATGGACAGGCACCCAAAACTTTCAACGCGCCTGGGCCGACCCGGTGTTTGTGCGGTCGCTGAAAAATACCTTGCTCTATATGCTCATCGTCATCCCCGGCGGGGTTTTCTTCGGTTTGCTGGTGGCCTTGTTGATTCATCCACGCATTCGCAGCCGATCCTTTTACGAGGTGATTTACTTTTTACCCGTCACGTCCAGTTTGATCGCCATGGCCACGGTGTGGCAGTTTTTATTGCACCCCAAACTGGGCTTTGTCAATGCGGCCCTCAAGGCCATGGGATTTGCAGAAATTGCTTTCATCTCCGACCCGGGTTGGGTGATTCCGTCCCTGGCATTGATCGGTTTGTGGCAGATGATCGGTTTCAACATGATCATTTATTTGGCGGGTCTGTCACAAATACCGGCTGAAATATACGAGGCCGCCGCCATCGATGGCATGGGAGCTGGATGGGAACGCTTCCTGCGCATCACCTGGCCCATGCTGACACCCACAACCTTGTTTGTGGTCATCACCACCAGCATCAGTGCCTTTAAAGTTTTTGACACGGTATTGGCCCTCACCCAGGGCAAGAGCGAATCTGAGGTCATTTTGTATGCGATTTATCTGGAAGGATTCCAGTACTTCAAGATGGGTTACGCGGCCGCTTTGACCCTGATTTTTTTGGCCCTGATCGTTGTGGCATCGTCCCTGCAACTGCTGAAATGGGACAAGAAAGTGCACTACGCATGAAACCCAAAGCGGCCGCTTTCCTCTCCCATTCACTGCTTCTTTGCGGTGCACTGTTCATGCTGCTGCCGTTTGTGTGGATGTTCTTTACCGCCATCAAAGCACCCAGTGAAATTTTCGAGGCTTCCATGTGGCCATGGCCTCGAACATGGTTTGGGTTTGCCCATTTTCAAGAGGTGCTCAAAAGCGCCCCCATGGGCAGGTTCATGCTCAATGGTGTGGTGGTGTGCGCCGGCATTTTGTGCGTCCAACTCCTGGTGGCCATTCCTGCCGCATACGCCTTGGCCAAATTGCCTTTCAAAGGCAGTGAGTGGTTGTTTTTGGGCATCTTGGCGGCTTTGTCTGTACCGATACAGGTCACTGCATTGCCGCTCTACATGGGTTTGTCATGGGCTGGCGGGCTCAATACCTATTTTGCGCAGATGGCCCCATTTTTCTTGTCCATGTTTGCCATTTTTTTGCTGCGACAACATTTCAAAACCTACCCCGATGAAATCATCCAAGCGGCGCGAATCGATGGGCTGACGGAGTGGGAAATCATGTGGCGATTGGTGGCGCCGGCCGCCCGGCCCGCATTGGCTGCATTTGCAGTCTTTTCTGTGGTGGCCCATTGGAATGATTTGTACTGGCCCATGGTGGTCATCAGCGCCACCGAACTGGCCCCTCCCCCCCTGGGCATGTTGCTGTTTGCCACAGCCGAATCAGGTGCCAACTACGGGGCTTTGATGGCGGGGGCCTCATTGATCAGTTTGCCCATGGTGATTGTTTTTTTACTGGCCAGAAAACAATTCATCCAGGGCATCACCATGACAGGTTTTCGATAATTTTTTTCAACACCAAAGGAGTTTTACACATGAAATGGTTTCACAAACTGACGGCCTTGATCGGCATTTCCACCAGCTTGATCGCACCCTCGCTGGCGCAAACCCCCGTCACCCTGGATGTGCTTTATTGCTACCCGAGTTTTGCCCGATTTCATGAACCGCTGGCCGCAGAATTCATGAAAAAAAACCCGAACATCAAAATTCAATTCCGGGCCCCGTCAGCCAGTTATGACGAAGGGCACCAGGTCATTCTCAGAAGCGCCGTCACCAATCAGTTGCCCGATGTGTACTACGCTGGCTATCATTTGCTGGGAGAAATGGCGCGCACCTTGGAGAAGCGCAATCAAATCGTTGACCTGACCCCCTTCATCAAGTCTGAAGCGGCCAATTGGGCGAGCACCAATTTTGCACCCCGCATGATGTCCTTGTCACAGGTCGATGGCAAGCAATTTGGTTTGGCATTCAATGCCTCATCGCCCATCATGTACTACAACATCGAATTGGTCAAACGCGCAGGTGGAGACCCCAAGAACATGCCCAATACCTGGGATGGTTTGATCACCTTGGCTGGAAAAATCAAGGCGCTGGGTGGCGACATCAGTGGCATTTCCTACGATGTCCATGCCTGGCCCGATGATTGGCTGTTTCAAGGCATGCTCTACCAATTGGGGGGTAAGCTGGTTGAGCCTGGCACGAAAAAAGTGGGCTTTAACAACGACACCGGCTTGCAAGCCTTGAAAACCATGCGCCGATTTGTCACCGATGGTGGCATGCAGTTGGTGGACTGGGATCAATCCCGTCAGCAGTTTGGCGCTGGCAAAACGGGTATTTTGTTCAGCACGCCCGCGCATTTGAAAATCGTCACTGACATGGTGGGGACCAAATTTGAATGGGGAACCGCTCGCTTCCCACTTGACAACAAAGCCAATGGCGGCGTTCCCACGGGCGGTAATGCGGTGGTGATGCTGACCAGAGATGCCGCCAAGCAAAAGGCCGCCTGGGATTTCATCAAGTTCGTCACCAGCGCGGAAGCGCAAAAGGTGGTGGTTGAAATGACCGGCTATCTGCCCACCAACCAACTGGCCCTGGGTGCCAATTTCTTGGGCCCCTTCTATGACAAAAACCCGAATTTCCGCACAGCCACCACGCAAATCGATAAATCTTTGCCTTGGGGGGGTTACCCTGGCGGACAGTCGGTGCGGATTTGGCGCGCCCAACGCGATGTGGTCGCTGGCGTGATGCGCGGTGAAAAAACACCCGAGGCTGCACTGCCCGAGTTGGTCAAAGCGACCGAAGCCTTGATGGAATGAAACCCCGGCCCTCCCCGCGGCGTCGCGGGGAGGACTCACCTGGAGAACCTGTCATGTTGATAGCCCAATTCAGCGACACACACATCAAACCGGCAGGTCAACTGGCCTACGGGGTGGCCGACACCCATCAGATGCTGCAATCGGCGTTGGATCACCTCCAGGGATTGCCGCAAAGACCTGACTTATTGGTGATCACGGGCGACTTGGTGGATGCCGGTTCGGTGGTGGAATACCAACGCTTGCAAAACCTGTTGAACGACCTGCCCATGCCCTATCTGTTGATCGCAGGTAACCACGATGACCGCGACCACATGCGCCAGGTTTTCCCCCATCACCCCTGGCTTGAACCCCAGGGTTTTTGGCAATACCGCGCTCAGGCTTCAGATTGGCCATTTCAGATATTGGCCCTGGACACCGTCAACGCCGGAGAAAGTGGCGGCCGATTGTGCCCACAACGGCTGAATTGGTTTGCCCAGCAACTGGAACAAAGCCCACACGTTCCCACCTTGGTGATGATGCATCACCCGCCATTTGCCACCGGGATTGGTCACATGGATGCCATCGGTTTGGCGGATGCAGCGTCTTTTGCCGACATCTTGCGTCAGCATCCGCAGATTGATTTGGTCATTTGCGGGCACTTGCACCGCAACATCCGCGCCACGGTGGGCGGACGTGCCGTGATGACCGCGCCCAGCACCGCCCACACGGTGCAACTCGATGTGGCGCCCGATGCGGGCGCCATGTTTCGCATGGAGCCCCCCGCATATCTGATGCATTGGTGGAGCGGCACTGGTTGGGTCACACACCATGTCAATGCGGTGCAAAGCCCTGGGCCTTATCCATTTTTCCATCCAGATGGCCAATTGATCATGGCCTGATATCACCGTGAAAATGGCCAGCAAGGAGCCCCCATGAACCGCAGAAACCACAACCGCCTTTCACCCAAGGTGTGGCCTGGCCCCATGCCAATGCGATTGGCCCGGCAGGTGGGGGCGCTGTGCTTGTGCTGGTGCGCAGCAGCAGCAGCCTGGGCCGAGGCTTTTGATTTTGTCGCCATCGGTGATCTGCCTTATGGCAACCCCTCTGTGGCCTACGGCCCGTATCGCGCATTGATTGACCAAATCAACCGCGAAGCCCCTGATTTTTCGGTGCATGTGGGCGACTTCAAATCTGGCTCAAGCCCTTGCTCCGATGCAGAGTTTCAGGCACAACTGGCGCACTTTGCACGGTTCAAAAATGGACTGATCTACACCCCTGGGGACAACGAGTGGACCGACTGTCACCGACCCAGCAATGGGTCGCACGACCCTGTGGAGCGGTTGAACAAACTCAGGCAGATTTTTTTCCCGAGCAGCCAGTCGCTGGGGCAATCGAGCATCCAATTGTTGCGCCAACCGTCGGTCCACCCCCAACATGCAGACCATGTGGAAAACGCGTTTTGGATGCACAAGCAAGTGGCTTTTGCCACGGTGCACATTGTGGGCAGCAACAATAATTTTGAAACCCGCAGTCCACCAGCGGTACAAGAGTTTTTCAAACGCGATGCAGCCAATGTGGACTGGATCAAGCATGCATTCACCTTGGCCCAAGAAAGGCAAGCCAAAGCGCTGGTGTTTGCTTTTCAGGCCGATGTTTTTGAGAGCAAGAACCAATGGGAAGATTTCCCTGCGCACTCTGGTTTTGCACGCAGTGTGGGCGAAACCCTGTTGCCTTTGGCTGCGCAAAGTCGACTGCCCATCCTGATCGTTCACGGCGACAGCCATGTGTTTAAATTTGACCAAGCCTTTCAATGGCAAAAAAAACCACTGCCATCGGTCTACCGTTTGGTGGTGCCCGGCGCCCAAGATGTGCGGGCGGTGATGGTGTCGGTGGACACGCTTCGCACGGCTCCGTTTCAGATCCGGCTGATCTCGCCGCCTTGATCCGGCCAGCCACTGTTTAGCGCAACGCCTGGTAAATGGTTTGGGCCAATTCGGGAGAAATGCCCTCGACCGCGCACAGGTCTTGCACGCTGGCATCGGCCACGCCACGCAAACCGCCGAAACGTTGCAGCAGCTTGGCGCGTTTTTTCGGGCCAATGCCCGCGATGTCCTCTAATTTGCTGGCACCGGTGCGCACCTGAGCCCGCTTGGCCCGCATGCCGGTGATGGCAAAGCGATGTGCCTCGTCGCGGATTTGGGCCAACAGCATCAATGCGGCCGAGTCTCTCGCCAGACTGAGCTTGTCGCGCCCATCGGCAAACACCAGCTCCTCCAGTCCGACCTTTCGGCCCTCGCCCTTTTCCACCCCCACGATGCGCGACACATCCAGGCCCAAATGCTCAAACACCTCGCGCGCCATGCTCACTTGCCCTTTGCCGCCGTCAATGAGCACCAGATCGGGCAAGCGGTCTTCGCCCGCGCGCACCGCCTCGGCCAGCTTGGCATAACGGCGCATCAGCACCTGGCGCATGGCGGCGTAATCATCGCCGCCGGTGATGCCGTCGATGTTGTAGCGGCGGTATTGCGCCGACTGCATCTTGTGGTGCTGAAACACCACGCACGATGCCTGAGTGGCCTCGCCGGCGGTGTGCGAGATGTCAAAGCATTCCATGCGAAACGCGTCCAGGTCTTCGATGGCCAAATCCAAGGTATCGACCAGGGCACGGGTGCGCGCCTGCTGCGAGCCCTCCTCGGCCAGCAAGCGGTTGAGTTGCAATTCGGCATTTTGCAATGCCATGTCCAGCCACACCCGGCGTTGCTCGCGCGGTTGGTGCACCGCACGGATGCGCACGCCGGTTTGCTCGCTCAAGGCCGACAACAGTTCCTTGGCTATCGGTTGGCTGGCCACCAAGGTGGGCGGCACCGGCACCTCCAGGTAATGCTGGGCCACAAAAGCTTGCAGCACCTCGATGGGCTGGGCATCGTCCACATGGCCGGAAAGTACGGCCGGTCACCCAGGTGCCGCCCGCCGCGCACCATGGCCAAGTTGACGCAGGCCTTGCCGCCATGCACCCGCACCGCCAACACATCCACATCGCGGTCGTCCACCGTGTCCACCGCTTGCTGGTGCAATACCTTGGACAAGGCGCTGAGCTGGTTGCGCAAATCGGCAGCTTGCTCAAACTGCAACTGCGACGAGTGGGCCAGCATGCGCTGCTCCAGGTCTTGCATCACCTCTTGGGTCTCGCCGCGCAGCAAACGCTGGGCACTGGCCACATCGCTCGCGTAGGCATCCAGGGCAATGTGCCCGACACAAGGTGCCGAACAGCGCTGAATTTGGTAGAGCAGACAAGGTCGGGTTCGATTGTTG
>RFNL01000142.1 GCA_009927195.1 Betaproteobacteria bacterium
GCAGCTCAATGGCCTCGCGCACTGCCCACACGCTGGGGTAAGGCCCAAAGTAATCGTGCCGCTTGTCCACCGCGCCCCGGAAATAAACCACCCGCGACGCCTGGTGCGATTTGGGGTTGCCGCCCCCAGCCATTCGCGCCTGGGTGTCGCGTGCGCGGGTGATCTTCAGGTAAGGATAGCTTTTGTCGTCGCGAAACAAAATGTTGTAGCGCGGCTTCAGGGTTTTGATCAGGTTGTTCTCAAGCAACAAGGCCTCGGCCTCGGAGCGCACCACCGTGGTTTCCATGCGGGCGATCTTGCCCACCATGTGCCCAATGCGGGTGCCGCCGTGGGCTCGGCGGAAATAACTCGACACCCGTTTTTTCAGGTGATTGGCCTTGCCCACATACAAGACCTGGCCTTGGGCATCGAAATAGCGGTAGACCCCGGGCAGGGGTGGCAAGGCCTCGACCTCGGCCATCAATTCGGGTGGGAAAGCGTCCGCAGGTTTATCGCTCATGCGCCGCATTGTGCCGTGGCCCCACAAGGTATAAATGGTCATGCCCGATTTCACGCCTACACAGACTGCCAGCCGCCCCAACCCCGCGCCGTCAGCGCCCAACCCGCCCCTGCTGTGGGATGTGTTTTGCCGGGTGATCGACCACCACGGCGACCTGGGGGTGTGCTGGCGACTGGCTTGTCACTTGGCCGCGCGCGGCCAGCGCGTGCGCCTGTGGGTCGACAAGCCCGACGACTTGCAATGGATGGCCCCCAGCGGACCAGCGCTGGTGAGCGTACACCCCTGGCCAGCACCCGCTGATCACTGGCCCACTTGCACCGGGCCAACCCGCACCGTTTCCACCGACCGCAAACACCCGACTGCAGACATGCCGCACCGGGTGATCGAAGCCTTTGGCTGCCATTTGCCCGATGGGGTACAAGCCGCATTGGCCCGCATGCCGGCCCCGCCGGTGTGGATCAATCTGGAATACCTCAGCGCCGAGCCCCATGTGAGCCGCTTGCACGGCCTGCCCTCCCCGGTGATGAGTGGCCCTGCAAGCGGGCTGCAAAAATGGTTTTTCTATCCCGGCTTTACCGCACACACCGGCGGCTTGTTGCATCCCACGGCGCCAGGCCCCACAGATCCCCCTTCAAGCGCATTTTCAAGCCCCCCAGCAACGGCGCTGCGGGTGCTGTTGTTTTGCTATGAACCCGCCTCGCTGCCCGCTTGGCTCGATGCCTGGGCCGACGGCGGTGCGCGGGTGGACTTGTCGGTTTGTGCCGGGCGCGCCAGCCCGGCGGTGGCGGCCTGGCAATGCCAACGCGGGACGGCCGGCAGCGGTGCGCTGCACATTCGGTACTTGCCCTGGGTCAGCCAAGCAGCGTTCGATGACTTGCTGGCCCAGCACGACCTGAACCTGGTGCGCGGCGAGGACTCACTGGTGCGGGCCATTTGGGCCGGCAAGCCCTTGGTGTGGCAGATCTACCCCCAAAGCGATGGTGTGCACCATGCCAAATTGGCGGCATTTTTGCACAGCATGAATGCGCCGCCCGGCGTGGTGCAGGCGCATTTGGCATGGAATGCCGACACCGCCCAAGCCCCGCCAACATGGGACGCGCAGACCCTGCGAACCGCTGGCGAATGGGTGCGCGCCACACGTCAGTGCTTGCTGGCACAACCCGACCTGGCCCAGCAATTGATCGACTTTGCGCTGCGCCACAGCAGCCCTGCTGGTGCACAAAGGTGAAGCGGCTAAAATGGCCGTCTTTGACAACAAGATGCGCCGCGCGTGACTTGTTGCAAAACCAGGCCCCAGGCTGTTTTCGCGGCCCCTGTTTGACACCGACAAACCCCAGAAATCATGAAAATCGCTCAAGAAATTCGCGCCGGCAACGTGATCATGCACGGCAAAGACCCCATGGTCGTGCTCAAAACCGAATACAGCCGCGGTGGGCGCAACTCCGCCACGGTGCGCATGAAGCTCAAAAGTCTGATCGCCAACTTTGGCACCGAAGTCGTGTTCAAGGCCGACGACAAGATGGACCAAATCGTGCTCGACAAAAAAGAGTGCACTTATTCCTACTTCGCTGATCCCATGTATGTGTGGATGGATGCCGACTACAACCAATACGAGGTGGAAGCCGAGAACATGGGCGACTCGCTCAATTACCTGGAAGAGGGCATGCCCGGCGAGGTTGTGTTCTACGAAGGCAAGGCCATTTCGGTAGAAATGCACACCAGTGTTGAGCGCGAAGTGACCTGGACCGAACCCGCGGTCAAAGGCGACACGTCTGGCAAGGTGCTCAAGCCGGCCAAAATTGCCACGGGCTTTGAAGTGGGAGTGCCGATTTTTGTGGCCCAAGGTGACCGCATCGAAATCGACACCCGCACCGGCGAATACCGCCGACGCGTCTGATTCACCACCGCCCAACCGGATGACAAGGCTCCCGTTGGGGGCCTTTTTCTTTGCCCACACACGGAGACTTGCCATGGACAGCACCCACGACATCCGAGACCACCCCCTGGCCCAAGCCTGGGAGGAGTTGCAAGCCCAGCACACCCTGGGCGAGGCATTGCAAGTGGACTCCAACCGCCTAGCCTTTGCCGACCCCGAATTTTTGCTGCGGCGCGAAACACGCGGCATTCGCTTTCAACTGGAAATGCTCAAGCCTGATCTGGCCCAACAAGAACTGGGCATTGAACACACGGTGGTGGTGTTTGGCAGCGCACGTTTTCGCTCGCAAGACGAGGCCCAGGC
>RFNL01000408.1 GCA_009927195.1 Betaproteobacteria bacterium
GGCGAGCATCTTCCACTACGGCGAATACACGGTGCAGCAGGCCAAGCAAAGGATGCGGGAGCGGGGGATACCTGTGAGGTTGTGAGCTGGTTGGGTTGAGCTGAAAGCTGCTCTTCATGCATGGGGTGTCTGCGTTCGACCCCATCGATTGGCCCCAAAGGCACGAAGAAGGCCAGATAAATAAGTTTCAAATAGAATATAAATATTCACTTTTTGAGTTAATTAATACTCATTTTTGAGGCTATAGTACCGATAGTGTGAACATTCCGCAACTGGTCAAGCAAGCGGGTGTACTGCAAGGAAGGGGCACCGATTTTCATGGCAAATTTATACCTGTATGAAATTGCAGCATATGAATATGTATACTAAGGTGTAAGAAGATTGCAAACATTTATTCTAAAAAATTTAATTATTGCGCCCGGATGTATCCACCGGGTTATGCGGTCTACATCACGTTAACCTTCATCCCATTCAATGAGCAAGGGCCAACAGCAGGCCTACCCCTTGAGCGGTAGACTTGAGTTTCCACCAGGAGATCACTATGGCTAACCTCATTGAAGAACTCAGCTCACAAGCTCGAAAACTGCCTGCGGCAGACAGGGTTCGATTGGCCGAGGAACTTCTTGCGTCGGTGCACGAACCAGACGACGAAGTCGAGGCGGCTTGGGAGGAGGAGATTCGAATTCGAATCGCCGATATCGACGCCGGTACGGCCAAGCTCATTCCCGCTGAAGAAGTATTTGCACAAGTTCGACGTCTGCTGAATTGATGCGCGTCCGATTTCACGAGGCCGCATTGGCCGAGTTAACTTGGGAGGTTCAGTACTATGCCAAGATCAGTCCGCATGTCGGTGAGAGATTTGCAACGGTCATTGAACGGGCGCTCGCGATAGCGACCGAATTTCCGGATATGGGATCACCGTACAAGTTCGGCACACGCCGAGTTTTCCCAAAACGCTTTCCATTTTCGGTTGTGTACCTGCACCGAAATGATGAAGTCTTGGTGCTGGCAATCGCACCTGACGACAGAAAGCCAGGCTATTGGCGTTCCCGGACGATCAAGGAATAACATGTCAATAGACCCGGGCTCACAACAGCAGGCGGCAACTTCTGTCGCTTGTCAGAGCCTAACCAGGCCAAACCCATCACCCCCAGTCGCCCTGGTCGCCACCGACGCCCCCAAGCGCATCAAGCCTTCCAACTACCCGCCACCCTTCGCAGCCCAAATGGAGGGTCGCGAGAAGCGCCCGCTGGGCGATCTGTTCGAGCTGACCAATTTCGGCGTCAACCTGACCCAGCTCGCACCGGGCGCAGTCTCATCTCTGCGACATGCCCACACCACACAAGATGAATTTGTGTACGTTCTGCAAGGCCACCCGACCTTGCACACCGATGAGGGCCGCACCCGCTTGTCGCCCGGCATGTGTGCGGGCTTCAAGGCGGGTACGGGCAACGGGCACAGGCTGGTCAACGAAACAACGGAAACCGTTGTCTACCTGGAGGTGGGGGACCGAAGTCCCGGGGACGAGGGGCTTTACCCCGATGACGACCTCAAAGCCGTGTTGCTGGATGGCCAGTGGACTTTTCAGCACAAGGACGGTAGGTTGTATTGAATGTCAGTCCTTGTTCCAGTCCCCATGAACCTCCCCAAAACCAACCAGGCGGGTAAACTAGGTCAGCTGAAATGCTGATGGAGCCTCCCCATGACCAGCAACCTCATCACCGTTGACCCAGACATTCAAAGCGGAGCACCCGTCTTCGCGGGAACGCGTGTGCCAGTCCAAAATCTTTTCGATTACTTGGAAGAGGGCGACTCGTTGGATGTATTTTTGAAGCAGTTCCCATCCGTCACCCGTGATCAGGCAGTCGCTGTTCTTGAGAGGGCCAGGGTGTCCCTGGTGGCCGATGCGCATCCTGCTTGATGAGTCGCTTCCACACGACCTTGCCGCGCTGATACTTGACCACCAGGTTTCGACCGTTCATCAAGAAGGATGGGCTAGCGTCACCAATGGCAAGTTGCTGGCCTTGGCATCCACAAAATTCGACGCCTTCATCACAGCAGATCGAAACCTCGAGTTTCAACAAAACTTGGCCAAGCTACCCATAGCCGTTGTGGTGTTGGTGGCTAGAAAGAACCGAGTGCAAGACCTTGCACCGTTGCTGCCAGAGCTGACCGCAGTTTTGAATCATTTGGTTCCGCGGACATTACATTCGGTTGGGGTCTAACCCATCCCTCAACAACAAAGGCGCAGTCGCCAGCATTCGCAAGGCCCGGTTGTATCCACCGGGCTTTACGGTTTACATCACATTAGGCGTCGCAAGATTCACTATTGCATGGCCTTTGACAGTACCCAATCAGGTGTTGCACGCGGTATGGTTACGGCAGTCGCCGTCGCAATTTGCAGCTTCGCAGTGGCATACGTTTTTCAGCGGCCAGATGTTTCGAGCCAAACCACATTCTTGATGAGGCTCAAGCTGGCCGCATGGGCTTCTTTGGCGCCTGCTTCAACTCTTTTCCTGTGCATTGCTCGCATGGCCAAACACAGGTTATTCACTCCTCAAGACATCCAGGGCAGTGCGTTGACAGAAGGCACCGAACGAGCCAAGCTACTTCAATCACTGTTGCAGAACACCCTTGAACAAACAGTGCTCACTGTCCCGGTGTATTTTGCCGCTGCGCTTTTGTTCCCACCAACGCTACTTCCACTGGTTGCCGCCGCTGGCGCCCTCTTTGGGGTCGGCCGCATCCTGTTCTTTTCTGGCTATGCTGGCGGCGCACCTTCTCGCGCCACAGGGTTTGGTTTAACCTTCTACCCCAGTGTTGCGCTACTCATATCAGTGATTGCTGTCGGCATACTGCACGGCGACGCCTAACCCCTTGGTCAAGCGGAGCGACATGAGGGCCGCACCCCTTAACATCCCCCCCTATGAATTGGTTAGACGCAATCAAATGGGACGCTCAGGGCTTGGTGCCCGCCATCGCGCAGGAGCAGGGCAGCAAAGACGTGCTGATGTTCGCCTGGATGAACCGCGA
>RFNL01000367.1 GCA_009927195.1 Betaproteobacteria bacterium
GACAGTCTGGGTGGTGGCCCGCGAAACCCCCTCAGGCGTGGGTTGCGCCTCGTGGCCCTGGTACAACGCCACAAAGGTCACGGTGATGCCGAAAACCAGGCTTTTGATCACCCCGTTGCCCACGTCTTTCCACACATCCACCCCGGACTGCATTTGGCCCCAAAAAGAGCCCGGATCCACCCCGATCATCACCACACCCACCACCCAGGAACCCAAAATGCCCACAGCACTGAACAAAGCGGCCAACACTGGCATGACCAAGACCCCGGCCCAAAAACGCGGGGCCAAGATGCGTTGCAGCGGATCAACCGCCATCAGGTCCATGGCACTGAGTTGCTCACCCGCTTTCATCAGACCGATTTCAGCCGTGAGCGAAGTGCCCGCTCGACCGGCAAACAACAAGGCACTGACCACTGGCCCCAACTCGCGCACCAGGCTGAGCGCCACCAACAAGCCCAAGGCCGATGAAGAACCATAGCGCTGCAAGGTGTAATAGCCTTGCAAGCCCAGGACAAACCCCACAAACAAGCCCGAAACCGCAATGATGGCCAGTGAATGATTGCCCAAAAAATGCACTTGATCGACCACCAGGTTCCAGCGGCGCCAGCCAACGCCGAGCATACCCACCAAACGCAGCCATAAGCGGGCCGCATGACCCAGATCGGCCAGTTTGCGGCGGATCCACCAACCCCAATCGGCAGGGCTGAACCAACTCATGCCAGGCCCTTGAGCTTGGCAGCACCCAGCGCGCCAAAGTCGCTGGCCACGTCCGGGCCAGGGTGGTGAAAGCGCACCGGCCCGTCAGGCGCGGCGGTGACAAATTGATGCACCAGCGGATCGACGCTTTGGCGCACGGCCTGTGGTGTGCCCTGCGCGGCAATGCGTCCATTGGCCAAGATGATGACCTGGTCTGCAATGCGAAAAGTCTCTTCCAAATCGTGCGACACGATGATGCTGGTCAGGCCCAGGCTGTCATTGAGTTGGCGAATCAAACGAGCGGCCGTGCCCAATGAAATCGGGTCCAGACCTGCAAAAGGCTCGTCGTACATGATCAACTCCGGGTCCAAGGCCATGGCCCGCGCCAGCGCCACGCGGCGCGCCATGCCCCCGGAGACTTCGCTGGGCATGAGGTCGCGAGCGCCGCGCAAACCCACGGCCTGCAATTTCATCAGCACCACATCGCGGATCAGTTCTTCGCCCATGGGGGTGTGCTCGCGCAAGGGGAAGGCCACGTTGTCGAACACGCTCATGTCGGTGAACAGCGCGCCAAATTGGAACAACATCCCCATGCGCCGTCTCGCCTGATACAAGGCTGGCTGACTCAATTGGCCGACATCTTGGCCGTCTACCAGGAGTTGACCCGATTGGGCCCGGAATTGGCCGCTGATCAAGCGCAGCACGGTTGTTTTGCCCCCGCCTGACGCGCCCATCAAAGCGGTGACCTTGCCCCTGGGTACCTGAAAACTCACGCCATCGAGAATGCGCCGCTCTCCATAGCCAAAGCACAAGTCTTGGGCCGATACGAGGGGTGCGGGGGACATGAGGTTGGGCGTGGAGGACAGGGGGCAGATTGTAAAGGGAGGGCTTGCACGCTCACGCCATGACCCATCAGCGGGGCAGATCGCTCTCGCCCATCAGGAATTGGTCAATCGTGCGGGCCGCTTGGCGACCTTCGCGAATCGCCCAGACCACCAGCGACTGGCCTCGGCGCATGTCGCCTGCGGCGAACACCTTGGGCACATTGGTCATGTAACCACTGCCCTCCTCGGTGTGGGCGCGGGCATTGCCTCGGGCGTCTTTGTCCACGCCAAAAGCTTCGAGTACCGTGGGCACCGGATTGACAAAGCCCATGGCCAGCAAGACCAGCTCGGCCTTGTACTCTTTTTCGGTGCCCGCAATTTCAGTGAGCTTGCCGTCTTTCATCTCGACATGCACCGTGGTCAAGCCAGTGAGCTTGCCTTTGTCGCCGATGAAGGCTTTGGTGGAAATGGCGAACTCGCGCTTTAACACGCCTTTTTCCGCGCCCTCTTCGTGGCTGGAGCTGGTGCGCAACTTCAGCGGCCAATATGGCCAGACCAAGGGCTTGTCTTCGTGCTCGGGGGGCATGGGCATCACCTCAAACTGGGTGACGCTGGCCGCACCTTGACGGGTGCTGGTGCCCACGCAGTCCGATCCGGTGTCGCCACCACCAATCACGATGACATGCTTGCCATCGGCACGCAATTGGTCTTTGAGCTTGTCGCCGGCCACCACCTTGTTTTGCTGGGGCAAAAACTCCATGGCGAAATGCACACCTTGGAGTTCGCGCCCCGGCACGGGCAAGTCTCGGGACTGTTCGGAGCCGCCGGTCAACAGCACCGCGTCGAATTCTTTTTTCAACTGCTCGGCGCTGATGGTTTCGGTGGACCAGTTGGTGACCTGGCTGTCTTTGGGCCAAGCGCCGACCAGGACGCCGATTTTGAACACCACGCCCTCGGCCTCCATTTGCGCGACGCGGCGGTCGATGTGGCTTTTCTCCATTTTGAAATCGGGGATGCCATAGCGCAGCAAACCGCCGACACGGTCGTTTTTCTCGAACACAGTGACCGCATGGCCCACACGCGCCAACTGCTGCGCCGCAGCCAAACCGGCAGGACCCGCACCGATGATGGCGACTTTTTTGCCGGTCTTCGTGGTTGGCGGTTGGGGCTTGACCCAGCCTTCGGCCCAACCGCGGTCGATGATGGCGTGCTCTATGGATTTAATGCCCACCGCGTCGCCATTGAAATTCACCACACAAGCGGCCTCGCAAGGGGCGGGGCAAATGCGGCCGGTGAACTCGGGAAAGTTGTTGGTGCTGTGCAAAACCGTGAGGGCGTTGTGCCAATCGTTGCTGAACACCAAATCGTTGAAGTCGGGGATGATGTTGTTGACCGGGCAGCCGCTGTTGCAAAACGGTGTGCCGCAGTCCATGCATCGGGCTGCCTGGGTTTTGGCCTGCTCAGGGCTTAAGCCGATGACAAACTCTTTGTAATGCTTCAAGCGCTCAGGAACAGGCTTGTAGCCCTCTTCGATGCGCTCAAACTCCATGAAGCCGGTGATTTTTCCCATGATGTGTGTGTCCTTTGTGAGCGCTTAAGACTTGACCGTGGCTTTTTTGGCCTTGGCGGGTTTCTCGGTGGCGGCGGCCGCCGCCAACTCACCGAGGGCGCGTTTGTATTCGTTGGGGAAGACTTTGACGAACTTGGTGCGGGCTTGTGCCCAGTCGTCCAACAAGGCACGGGCGCGCTTGGAGCCCGTCCAACGGTGGTGGTCTTCGAGCAGCTTTTTCAACTGCGCCTCGTCGCTTTGGCCGCGGTGCCACAGGGCTTGCGGTGTCTCAGCGGCTTGGGTTTTTTCATCCAACACCTTGTCCAAACTGACCATGGTGGTGTTGCAACGGGTGCTGAATTCGCCGTCTTCGTCGTACACATAGGCGATGCCACCGCTCATGCCAGCCGCAAAGTTGCGCCGGTGTTGCCCAGCACCACCACGGTGCCCCGGTCATGTATTCGCATCCGTGGTCACCGGTGCCTTCCACCACCGCGGTGGCGCCTGACAAACGGACCGCAAAACGCTCACCGGCCACGCCGCTGAAAAACGCCTCGCCGCTGGTCGAGCCATACAACACGGTGTTGCCGACGATGATGTTGTGGGTGGACTCGCCGCGGAAATCGATGCTGGGCGCACCACCACGCGGCCACCCGACAAACCTTTGCCGGTGTAGTCGTTGGCGTCCCCGATCAAATACAAGGTGATGCCCTTGGCCAAAAAGGCACCAAACGATTGACCGCCGGTACCTTCCAATTGGATGCGCAGCGTGTCGTCGGGCAAGCCCTCGGGGCGCACCTGGGTCAAAGCACCTGAGAGCATGGCGCCCACGGAACGGTTGACGTTGCGCGCCACTTCCATGAACTGCACCTTCTCGCCTTTGTCGATGGCGGCGCGGCTTTTCTCGATCAGCACCTTGTCCAGCGCACGGTCCAAGCCGTGGTCTTGCACCTGGTTGTGGAACAAGACGGTTTGGGCAGTCACTGGCGGCATGGCCAGCAACCGTGTGAAGTCCAAGCCCTTGGCTTTCCAATGCTCGACCCCTTTGCGCATGTCGAGCAGGTCAGCGCGGCCGATCAGGTCGTCAAATTTGGCGATGCCCAACTGGGCCATGATTTGACGCACTTCCTCGGCGACGAAGAAGAAATAGTTGACCACGTGCTCGGGCTTGCCCGAGAACTTCTGGCGCAACACCGGATCTTGCGTGGCCACACCGACGGGGCAGGTGTTCAAGTGGCATTTGCGCATCATGATGCAGCCTTCCACCACCAAGGGGGCGGTGGCAAAGCCAAACTCGTCCGCACCCAGCAAGGCGCCGATGGCGACATCGCGGCCGGTTTTCATTTGCCCGTCGGTTTGCACCCGAATGCGACTGCGCAAGCCATTGAG
>RFNL01000366.1 GCA_009927195.1 Betaproteobacteria bacterium
CCACACCACGGGGGCGCACTACCTCAACGCCGACACCACGGCGTTCATGCAGTGCTTGACCAGTGATTTGTTCAAAGATTTTCCGACCCTGAAGTTTTTGATTCCCCATGGCGGCGGCGCTGTGCCCTACCACTGGGGTCGCTTTCGCGGTCTGGCGCAAGAGCTGAAAAAGCCCCAGCTGGAGGAGCATTTGCTCAACAACATTTTCTTCGACACCTGCGTGTATCACCAGCCTGGCATTGACCTGCTCAATACCGTGATTCCGGTGAAAAACGTGTTGTTTGCTTCAGAAATGATTGGTGCGGTGCGTGGCATTGACCCTCAAACTGGCCACCACTACGATGACACCAAGCGCTATATCGAGGCCAGCAAAATTTTGAGTGCCGCCGACCGGCATGCGATTTATGAGGGCAACGCACGCCGCGTATTCCCCCGATTGGACAAATGGTTGACACAGAAAGGACACTGAAATGAACCACATGGGCAAAGTCAAACGGCAAATCCAGCGTGCCGACAAAAATACCGTCGAGCGTTTGGCCATTTACGGCGTGGCCACGGTGCACGAAGCCATGGGTCGGGTGGGCATGATGAACACCTACATGCGCCCCATTTACCCGGGCGCGCGTGTCGCTGGGACTGCTGTGACCGTGCTGCTGCATCCCGGCGATAACTGGATGCTGCATGTGGCTTGCGAACAAGTGCAACCCGGTGACATCGTGGTCGCGGCCATCAGCGCCCCTTGCACCGATGGTTATTTTGGTGACCTGATCGCCACCTCTTTCAAGTCCCGAGGCGCGCATGCTTTTGTGATCGATGCCGGCGTGCGCGATGTAGCGGAGTTGACGGAAATGGGCTTTCCGGTGTGGAGCAAATGCATCAGCGCCAAGGGCACGGTCAAGGCCACCTTGGGTCATGTCAACTTTCCTGTGGTGTGTGCCGGCGCCATCGTCAACCCGGGTGATGCCATCGTGGCCGACGATGACGGCGTGGTCGTGGTGCCCGCGCAATTTGCCACCCAAGCCGCCGATGCCGCTGCCGCCCGCGAAGCCAACGAAGGCGACAAACGCGCCAAATTGGCAGCGGGTCAGCTTGGCCTGGACCTCTACAACATGCGTGGCCCGCTGGAAAAAGCGGGCTTGGTGTATGTGGACTGATGCGGCACCGACCGAGCTGAAGAAAGCACACCGCCATGCATGTTGAAAAAACACCGGGTTGGCTGGATTGGTTTGCAGGGCCCAGCCAACCGCAGTTTGTGTTGCCATTGGGTGCGGTGGATGCGCATTGCCATGTGTTTGGTCCCGCAAACCAATTTCCCTTCGCCCCCGAGCGCAAATACACCCCATGCGACGCCTCCAAACACCAGTTGTACGCCTTGCGTGACCACCTGGGATTTGACAAAAACGTGGTGGTTCAAGCCACCTGCCACGGCGCGGACAACCGGGCCATGGTCGATGCCTTGTTGCACTCGGGGGGCAAAGCGCGTGGGGTGGCCACTGTCAAGCGCAGCGTCACCGATGGCGAGTTGCAAGCCATGCACGATGCGGGCGTGCGCGGCGTGCGTTTTAATTTCGTCAAGCGCTTGGTGGATTTCACGCCCAAAGACGAATTGCTGGAAATTGCCCACCGCATTCAAGCCTGGGGCTGGCACGTGGTGATTTATTTCGAGGCGGTGGATCTGCCCGAGTTGTGGGATTTTTTCACCGCTTTGCCCACCACCGTGGTGGTCGATCACATGGGCCGGCCCAATGTGGACCAAGCCGTGGACGGGCCAGAGTTTGCGTTGTTCATGAAGTTCATGCGCGAACACGACAACGTGTGGAGCAAGGTGACCTGCCCCGAGCGCTTGTCACTGACCGGCCCTGCGGCGCTCAACGGTCAACGCCAGGCCTATCGCGATGTGGTGCCATTTGCGCGCCATGTGGTCGAGACCTTTCCCGACCGCGTGTTGTGGGGCACCGATTGGCCCCATCCCAACCTCAAAGACCACATGCCCGATGACGGTTTGCTGGTGGACTTCATCCCGCACATTGCGCCCACGGCAGATTTGCAAAAGCGCTTGCTGGTGGACAATCCGACCCGACTGTATTGGCCAGAACTTTTGAAAGCCTGAACCATGTCACTGGAAAAACCTTACCTGGATGTGCCGGGTACCACCATTTTTGATGCCGAACAGTCGCGCAAAGGCTATTGGCTCAATCAGTTTTGCATGTCCCTGATGAAAGCACAAAACCGCGAGCGCTTCAAAGCCAATGAGCGCGCTTACCTGGACGAATGGGCCATGAGCGAGGAGCAAAAACAAGCGGTGATGGCACGCGACCTGAACTGGTGCATCCGCACCGGCGGCAATATTTACTTCTTGGCCAAGATCGGTGCCACCGACGGCAAGAGTTTTCAGCAAATGGCGGGCAGCATGACGGGCATGACCGAAGAGGAATACCGCAACATGATGGTCGCGGGCGGACGCTCGGCCAATGGCAACCGCGTGATCGGCGAAGACGGCGACGCGCAAGCCCACCGACAACCCCAAGGCCGCGCAGGCCAAACCGCAAAGGCTTGAACATGGCTCATATTTCCGCATCTGTCTACACCTCGCACGTGCCTGCCATTGGTGCGGCGCTAGACCTGGGCAAAACCGCCGAACCGTATTGGCAGCCGCTGTTCAAGGGCTACGAGTATTCCAAGCAGTGGCTCAAAGACAACCCGCCCGATGTGGTGTTCTTGGTTTATAACGACCATGCCACGGCGTTCAGCTTGGACATCATTCCCACCTTTGCCATTGGCACGGCCGCTCAGTTTCAGCCAGCCGACGAAGGTTGGGGCCCGCGCCCCGTGCCCATGGTGCAAGGGCACCCTGAGTTGGCTTCGCACATTGCCCATTCGGTCATCCAGCAAGACTTTGACCTGACCATCGTCAACAAAATGGACGTGGACCATGGCTTGACCGTGCCCCTGTCATTGATGTGTGGCCAACCCCAGGCCTGGCCTTGCCCGGTCATTCCGTTTGCGGTCAATGTGGTGCAGTACCCCGTGCCCAGTGGCCGGCGTTGCTTTGAACTTGGCCGCGCCATCCGAAATGCGATCAACAGTTTCGATGCCCACTTGAATGTGCAAATTTGGGGAACGGGTGGCATGAGCCACCAGTTGCAAGGTCCGCGCGCGGGCTTGATCAACAAAGAGTTTGACAACGCCTTTTTGGATAAACTGATCCATGACCCAGAGGCCGCCGCCAACATCCCCCACATTGACTATGTGCGTGAGGCGGGCAGCGAAGGCATTGAGTTGGTGATGTGGTTGATCGCCCGCGGTGCCATGGAAGATGTGGCCCCGCGCCCAGCGGGCGTGGCCCAACCCCAGTTGAACATGCGCCACCGCTTCTACCATGTGCCCGCCAGCAACACCGCCGTGGGCCACATGATTTTGGAAAACCCCGGCCATTGAGCACGGCGTTTCTCATTCCCTTTTGATCGAACTGCAGGAGTTTTTCATGACCATCAAAGTGGCCCTGGCCGGCGCAGGTGCATTTGGCACCAAGCATTTGGACGGCATCCAAAACATCGACGGCGTAGAGGTCATCTCCATCGTGGGGCGTGAATTGACCAAAACCCAAGCGGTGGCGGACAAATACGGCATCGCCCATGTCAGCACCGATTTGAACGACAGCTTGAAGATCCAGGAAGTCGATGCGGTGATTTTGTGCACCCCCACCCAAATGCATGCATCGCAGTCGCTCGCCTGTTTGAATGCGGGCAAGCATGTGCAGGTTGAAATCCCCTTGGCCGACAGCTGGAAGGATGCCCAAGCCGTGGTGGACCTGGCCAAGTCCAGCGGCAAAGTGGCGATGTGCGGCCACACCCGCCGCTTCAACCCCAGCCACCAATACGTCCACCAAAAAATCAAGGCCGGGCAGTTCAACATCCAGCAAATGGATGTGCAAACCTATTTCTTTCGGCGCACCAACATGAATGCGCTGGGTCAACCGCGCAGCTGGACCGACCACTTGCTGTGGCACCACGCCGCGCACACGGTGGATTTGTTCGCCTACCAGGTGGGCAGCCCGATTGTCAAAGCCAACGCCGTGCAAGGGCCCATCCATCCCAACTTGGGCATTGCCATGGACATGAGCATTCAGCTCAAAGCCGCCAACGGTGCCATCTGCACCCTGAGCCTGAGCTTCAACAACGACGGTCCCTTGGGCACTTACTTTCGCTACATTGGCGACACGGCCACTTACTTGGCCCGCTACGACGACTTGTTCACCGGCAAAGAGGAACAAATTGATGTGTCCAAGGTGGCGGTGTCGATGAATGGCATTGAGCTGCAAGATCGCGAATTTTTCAGCGCCATCCGCGATGGCCGCGAGCCCAATGCCAGCGTGGCCCAGGTGTTGCCTTGCTACCAGGTGCTGCACGACCTTGAGCAGCAACTCGCATGAGCAAGCGCGCCCTCGGCCCCTTCCAAGTCTCGCCCATTGGTTTGGGCTGCATGAACATTTGCCACGCCTATGGCAATCCCACTTCACCCGAGGAGGCCGAGCGTTTGTTGCTGGCCGCCCTCGATGCGGGTGTGGATCATTTCGACACCGCCGCCTTGTATGGGTTTGGTGTGAGCGAAACCTTGGTGGGCAAAGCTTTATCAGCCCACCGCAGCCGCTTCACCTTGGCCAGCAAATGCGGCATGCAAGGCGTGGATGTCAAAGGCGATGGCAATTTGGTGCGGGTCATCGATGGCCGACCCGCCACCTTGCGCCAAACCTGTGAAGACGCTTTGCGCCGTTTGCGCACCGATGTGATCGACCTGTATTACCTGCACCGTTGGGACAAGAAAGTACCCATTGAAGACAGCGTGGGCGCTTTGAGCGACCTGGTGCGTGCGGGCAAGATACAAAGCATTGGTTTGTCGGAGGTGTCGGCCCACACCCTGCGCAAAGCCCATGCGGTGCACCCGATTGCAGCGGTGCAAACCGAATACTCGCTGTGGACCCGCAACCCCGAAATTGCCGTGCTCGACGCCTGCCGCGAACTGGGCACCACCTTTGTGGCTTTCAGCCCCGTGGCGCGCGGGTTTTTGGCTGGCAAACCAATAGACATTGACCAACTGGACGCCAAAGACATTCGCCGCAGCATGCCGCGCTTCCACGCCGACAACTTTCCGCGCAACCAGCAATTGCTGCCACCTTATTTGGCCCTGGCGCAAGAGCTCGGTTGCAGCCCCTCGCAACTGGCCATCGCCTGGTTGCTGCACAAAGCGCCGCACATCGTGCCCATCCCCGGCACCACGTCGATAGCGCATTTGCACGACGACCTGGGCGCATTGAATGTGAAGCTCAGCGCGGACCACATGCAACGCTTAGAGGCCATGATCGGCCAACACAATGTGGTGGGCAACCGCTACAACGACCAGGCCAATAGCGAGGTGGATACCGAGGTGTTTGCCTAAGACCCGCGGTCAGTACACAGGTTTTGGCTTGAGGCCCATGGGCTGATGTGCAAGCCCACTGACCCC
>RFNL01000325.1 GCA_009927195.1 Betaproteobacteria bacterium
GCCATGTTGGTCGAGATGTTCCCCACCCGAATCCGCTACACCTCGATGTCGCTGCCTTATCACATTGGCAATGGCTGGTTTGGCGGTTTGCTGCCGACCACGGCGTTTGCCATCGTGGCGCAGACGGGCAACATGTACAACGGCCTGTGGTACCCGATCATCGTTGCGGGCATGACCTTTGTCATCGGCATGTTGTTTGTGAACGAGACCAAGGACGTGGACATTTACGCCAACGACTGATGGTTTTGCCAGTTCCCCGGGGCAACTCGGGTGCTGTATTCAAGCCCTCCTGTGTGGAGGGTTTTTTCATTGGGAGACATGTGTCATGTGGAAGATTTTTTTGGGTTTTGTGGTGTTCGCGGTTTTGGCCATGTATGTGATTTTCAAAGGTGGCAACAACATCGACATGGGCGGTGAAAAGCACGGTGCCGATGCCGTGCACGCGCCAGAGCCCGGCAAACCTGCTGAGGCCGCAGCACCGGTCGACGCATCGGCCCCCGCAGCAGCGCCGCTGAGCGCACCTGCTGCGACCAGCAAGTAAGCGCAGGCACACGCGCAGCAGCCCGCAACGCCTTGGGGAAGCTCTGGCTGGCTGCGGCGGGCTTGGTTGCGCCAGCGGTGGAGCGGGCTTATGCCCCCACAACTGCCATGGTGCGACCAACCATGGCCTTTGGCTTATTTCGAGCCGCACGGCCAGGCTGTGGCGCGCTCTCTAGAATGATGGCCCACCCCATCACAAAGCCGTTATGTCCCAGGGACTCATCCGCATCCGAGGTGCGCGCCAGCACAACCTCAAAAACCTTGATATTGATATCCGCACTGGCGAGCTGACGGTGGTCACCGGGCCCAGCGGTTCGGGCAAGTCCAGTCTGGTGTTTGACACCTTGTTTGCCGAAGGTCAGCGCCGCTACGTGGAAACCTTCAGCGCCTATGCGCGCCAGTTTCTGGACCGCATGGACCGTCCGGCGGTGGACAAAGTCGAGGGCGTGCCGCCCGCCATTGCCATCGACCAAACCAATCCGGTGCGCAGCTCGCGCTCAACGGTGGGGACGATGACCGAGCTTAACGACCACCTGAAGCTGATGTTTGCCCGCACCGCCCAGTTGTTTGACCGGCAAACCGCGCAGCCGGTGCGCCATGACACCCCCGAGACGATTTACGCCGAGTTGATGCAGCGCAGCGCTCAGCTGGCTGAGGGCACCCGTGTGGTCGTCACTTTCCCGGTGGAATTACCGGCCCACACCACCTCGGAAGAGGTGCAGCAATGGCTGCTGGCCAGTGGCTTTACCCGCATCCAGGCCGAGCGCGAGGTGGCCAGCCCCACCGGCACACGCAAGGTGCTCGATGTGGTGGCCGACCGTTTTCGCTTGGCCACGGTGGAGAAGTCGCGCGCCATGGAGGCACTGGAGACCGCACTCAAGCGCGGCGCGGGGCGCTTGCAGGTGCATGTGCTGGCCGCGTCTGTGGCCCCATCCAGCGCCGAGGCAACCGCCAGCGCCGTGCCCGATGGGGCGAGCCCACCGCCGGCAGGGGCCGATGCAGCCGCCGACACCGTGTGGCGCTTTTCCAGCGGCCTGCACTGCCCCGACAGCGACTTGCGCTACAGCGATCCCACGCCGTCGATGTTTTCATTCAACTCGGCCCTGGGCGCGTGCGAGGCCTGCCGTGGCTTTGGCCGCGTCATTGGGGTGGACTTTGGCTTGGTCATCCCCAACGACAAACTCACCTTGCGCGCTGGGGCCATCAAGCCCATGCAAACCCCGGCCTGGAAAGAGTGCCAGGACGATTTGATGCGCCATGCCGAGACGGCAGGTATTCCGCGCGACACCCCTTGGTACAAACTCACCCCCGAGCAGCAGCACTGGGTGATCGAGGGCTCACCGCAATGGAAGGGCGTTTGGAACCAGCAGTGGTATGGCGTTCGGCGCTTTTTTGCCTACCTGGAGTCCAAGTCCTACAAGATGCACATCCGGGTGTTGCTCTCCAAGTACCGCAGTTACACCAGCTGCCCGAGTTGCCTGGGCGCACGCCTGAAAACCGACAGCCTGTTGTGGCGCGTGGGCAGTGCGGCCGATGCCGCCGCTGGCCTGCCGGCCGCGCAGCGCTTCATGCCGGCCGGGGTGGGCTGGACGCGCGAACAACTCGAGGCCTTGCCGGGCCTGAGCCTGCACGATTTGATGCTCATGCCCATCGACCGCTTGCGCGTGTTTTTTGATGGCTTGCAAGCCCAATCGGCGGGCGCTGATGCCCAGGCCTTGGCCATGTTGCTGGGCGAAATCCGCACCCGATTGCGCTACCTGTGCGATGTGGGCATTGGTTACCTCACGCTGGACCGGCAAAGCCGCAGCCTGAGTGGCGGCGAGGTGCAGCGCATCAACCTCACCACCGCCTTGGGCACCTCCTTGGTCAACACCTTATTTGTCCTGGATGAGCCCAGCATCGGATTGCACCCGCGCGACATGGGCCGCATCACCGAGGCCATGAAGCGTTTGCGCGACGCGGGCAACACCTTGGTGGTGGTCGAGCACGACCCCGCCGTCATGCTCGCCGCCGACCGCATTTTGGACATGGGCCCAGGGCCCGGTGAGCGCGGTGGCCAAGTGGTGTTTGACGGCGCACCCGCCGACTTGCAGCAGGCCGACACCATGACCGGCGCTTATTTGGGTGGTCGCAAACAAGTGGGCTTGGGCCTCAAGCGCTTGGTCACCGACGCCACGCCGCGCTTGGTGCTCGAAGGTGCGCGCGAACACAACCTGAAAAACATCCACCTGGAGCTGCCCTTGCAGCGCTTGGTGTGTGTCACGGGCGTCAGCGGCTCCGGCAAGTCCACCTTGGTGCAAGACGTGTTGGCCCCGGCTTTGCTGCGCCACTTTGGCAAGGCCACCGAAACCCCAGGCGCGCACGACCGCTTGCTGGGCATGGACCACTTGAGCGATGTGGTGTTTGTCGACCAGTCACCCATCGGCAAAACCGCGCGCTCCAACCCCGCCAGCTATGTCGGTGCCTGGGACCCGCTGCGCGAATTGCTGGCCACCGCCAGCTTGTCGCGCCAGCGTGGCTACACGGCTTCCAAGTTCAGCGCCAACAGCGGCGACGGGCGCTGCCCCACCTGCGGCGGCTCGGGCTTTGAGCATGTGGAGATGCAGTTTTTGAGCGACGTCTACCTGCGCTGCCCCGATTGCAACGGCGAGCGCTTTCGTCCCGAGGTGTTGGAAGTCAAGATCGAGCGCGGCGGGCGTTTTTTGAACGTGTCCGACCTGCTCAACCTGACGGTGAGCGAGGCCGTCGAGCTGTTTGCCCAAGACCGCGATGTGGTGCGTGCCCTGCAACCGATTGTCGAAGTGGGTTTGGAATACGTGCGCTTGGGCCAGCCCGTGCCCACCCTGAGTGGGGGCGAGGCCCAGCGCTTGAAGCTGGCTGGGTTTTTGGCCGAAGCCGCCAAGTCGGCCAGTCAAAGCCGCCAAAGCCTGGCGCGCAAAGGCACTTTGTTTTTGTTCGACGAGCCCACCACCGGATTGCACTTTGACGACATCGCCAAACTCATGCGCGCCTTGCGCCGCTTGCTCGAAGCCGGGCATTCGCTGATCGTCATCGAACACAACCTGGATGTGATCCGCGCCAGCGACTGGCTGATCGACCTGGGTCCCGAAGGCGGCGACGCTGGGGGTGTGGTGGTGGTCGAGGGCCACCCCGAAGAGGTGCGGCAACACGCCAGCTCGCACACCGCCCGCGCCTTGCGCGAATACGCCCAGGCCATGGGCGAGGTGTTTGCCCCCGGTGCC
>RFNL01000433.1 GCA_009927195.1 Betaproteobacteria bacterium
TTGATAACAGCCGGTGTGTTTGATCGCTTTCCCAAGCTGCAAATTGTGCTCGGTCACATGGGCGAGGCCTTGCCGTTTTGGTCCTACCGCCTGGACTACATGCACCGCGCAACCGTCAACTCCAAGCGCTACCCGTCGATGGGGCCCATCCAGCGCAAACCCAGCGAGTACCTGCGCGAGAACTTCCACATCACCAACAGCGGTGTGGCGTCGGAGGCGGCGATCAAGTTCACCCAAGACCTGGTGGGCGTGGACCGCGTGCTCTATGCCATGGATTACCCCTACCAATACGCGGTGGAGGAGGTGCGCATTTTGGATGCGATGGACCTGTCCGACGAGGTGAAAATGAAGTTCTTCCAAACCAATGCCGAGCGTTTGTTCCGCATCACCAGCACCCACTGATTTAGCCCTGAAGGTTGAAGGCACAAGGAGTCCCTTATGAAATCATTTTTCTCCCGCGCCCTGATGGCCAGTTTGGCCGCTTGGACCCTGTCTGCCTGGGCGCAAAACGCCGGGCAACCGATCCGCATCATCGTGCCGTTCACCCCGGGCACGGGCATGGACACGATTGCCCGCACCATTCAACCGCGTCTGAGTGAGCGTCTGGGCCAGCCCGTGGTGGTGGTCAACCAACCGGGTGCCAGCGGCAACATTGGCGCAGAAGCGGTGGCCAAGTCCGCACCGGACGGCAACACCGTGCTGATGGGCGCCAACACCATGTTGATCGCCTCGCAGTTGTACAAGAACACCAATTTCAACCCGTTGAAAGATTTTGCGCCGGTGTCGATGGCCGCCTGGGGCACGCTGATGCTGGTGGCCCACCCCAAGACCGGCATCAAGTCGGTGGCCGACTTGATTGCCCAGGCCAAGGCCAGGCCTGGTTCGATCAGCTTTGGCTCGCCCGGTGTGGGCACTCCGCACCACATGGCGATGGAACTGTTCAAGTTGGAGACCAATTTGTTCATGCTGCACGTGCCCTACCGGGGCACGGCGGGCTACACCCAAGACATTCTGTCGGGTGAGTTGAATGTGGGTTTTTTGCCGGTGCACATCGCGCAGGGTTTTGTCAACGGCGGCAAGCTCAACGCATTGGCCGTGGGCAGCCCCAAGCGCCATCCGGTCGCCCCCAATGTGCCAGCTTTTTCAGAACTGGGTTTCAAGGGCATTGATGTGGAGATGTGGTATGCCTTTTACCTGCCCGCCAAAGCACCACAAACGGTGGTGGACCGCCTGAACAAAGAGCTGGTGGCCGTGATCAAAATGCCCGAAGTGCGCGATGTGTTGGGCCGTGCGGGGCTGGATGCGGCCTCTTCCACCCCCGAAGAATTGGCCGCCGTGGCCGCCAAGGACTACCCGCGTTGGGGCCGGGTGATCCAAGTCAAGGGGATTGTGGGCGAGTAATGCGGCGTTTGGCACCGCGCCAAAGCTGCGCGGCGCAAACCCCATTGGCGATCAGCCACAGCCATGGGTCGTTGATGGCATCCCAGGCATTGCCACTGGGTGCACGGGTCAGCACAAACAAGCCCACGGCCCCGGCCATGCACCAGGCCCAGATGGGCGCTGGTGATGCAGGCCGCCAAGCCGCAATCGCCAATGCCAGGGCACACCCCCCAACACCAGCACGGGCACGGCCGGGCCAAAGCCCCAGGCGTATATGAACGCGTCTGTCCAACCCAAGGTGTCGAGCAACAAGACCCAACCCAGCGATGCCGTGATGGCCCAAACCCAAAGGGGCAGCAGTTGAGGCGCTGGGGCCCCTGCGCCACTGCGGTGGGCGCGCAGGCCTTGCCACAGCACAGTGGCCAATAAGGTTTGCGACCACAGGCTGGGCGTTTGGAAGGACAAGGCCAATGCGGTGGGCACCTCAGAGAGGAAAGGCAGTTGCATGGCCACGCCCAAACCCATGCCCCACCACCAGCGCCGCGCCCAATGCGACGGGCCGAGTTGGCCCCACACCACCGCCACGGCCAACATCCAACCGACTTGGCGAAACACGCCTTGCCAGGCCAGCGAGGGCAGGGTCAGGTCGGGGAACAAGCTGTGGTCCATCAGCGCGCCTGGTCGGTGGCTTGCCAGCGCTGCCAGCGGATGTGGGTGCGTTGATGGGTATAGCTGATCCACAGGCTGTCTTGCGTCCAAGCCATGGCGGGGTAGGAGAACTCGCTGCCCTCAGGCCCTTGGGCCACCATCATGGGCTGTGACCAGTTTTTTCCATCGCTGCTCGAATGCCACACCAGCGCTTGTCGCCCTTGTTGGGTGGGGTGGTGAATCAAGGCATAGGACTGGGGTGCAAATTGGAAGGCCGCCAAGGCCGCATCGGGGTTGGGCAGGGCCAGGTCTTCGTGGCTTTGCCAATGGGCACCGGCATCGAAGCTTTCCACCACCGCTACCCGCCGCCGCATCGACTGGGTGCGCATCAGTGCCAACCAGTGGCTGGAGGTGAGGGCCAGCAAACTCGGTTGCAGCACGTCTTTGCGCACGCTGATGCGGCGCAGGCCCTGAAAGTCGCCCTGGTCATTGAACCAGGCAAACAGGGGGTATTTCACCCTCAATTCAAAGTGCAAGGGCAGCACCATGCCGCCATCGGCCAAGGGCATGGGCGGGTTGCGCACCAAGTGGCTGGTGTTCCACAACCAAGACAGGGGCAGCACCCGCACCACCTCCAGTTGCAGGGCCGCCAAGTCGGTGCTGTGCGGTGCTTGGCGCAAATGCAAAACGCGGCTGGCGGCCCAACCGCCCAAACCGGTGGCCACCACAAACAGGTGGATGCGTTGTTGTGCATCGAGCCAGGCCACGGGGTTGCCCAAGCGGCGCAGGCCGTGGCCCAAGGCCGCGCCCATGACATGGCGGTCCACCACCCACTGAGCGGTGTGCCAAACAAGGGACTGGCGGTCCATCAAGCTCATGGCGATGCGCACATCGGGCGCGCTTTCGCGCTCGCCCGCAAACCAAAACGCCGCCAGTGCATAGGGGCTGTTGGCGGGCAAGGTCAGCAAGTGGCTGGCGTGTGCGGCAGGCGCGCTGGCCGGTTGGGGTAAGTCGCCGCTGTCGACCATTTGCCAAGCCTTGCCCACGGTGTGAGCCGCGGGCGCGACCAGGGCAGCGGTGGGCGCAGGTGATGCAGTGGCTTGCCAGCGGAGCGCTTCCCAGGCCGCCAGGGCCAGGCACACCAGCAAGCCCAGCCAGGGCCATGGGCGTTGCAGGTGTGTCCTTGGCTGCGGCATGAGCTGCGAGGGCTTTCAGCCGGCGCTTTGCAAGGCCAAACCCGCGTGCTCGCGCAGCGGGTGGAAATGGACGTTGGGAAAGCGCTCTTGGGCCAAGCGCACGTCATAAGGCGAGGTGCACAAATAGGCCAGGGTGTTGGCCGCGTCCAGGGCCATGCGTTGCGGGTAGGCGTTGGTGAATTCGCGCAATTCGGCGGGTGTGTTCGCGGTGATCCAACGCGCCCCGGTGAATTGGCAACCCTCCAAGCGGACGTCGCAGTCGTACTCGGCTTTCAGGCGGTGTTGCACCACCTCGAACTGCAACTGGCCGACCGCGCCCAGCAACATCGAGCCGCCCATCTCGGGTTTGAACACCTGGATCGCACCTTCTTCGCCCAGTTGTTCCAAACCGGTTTGCAGTTGCTTGGTGCGCAGTGGGTTTTTCAGCACCACGGTCATGAAGAGTTCGGGTGCGAAAAAGGGCAGGCCGGTGAATTGCAAATTCGCGCCGTCGGTGATGGTGTCGCCCAACTGCACACCACCATGGGTGGTGAAACCGATGATGTCGCCCGCATACGCTTCGTCCACCGCTTCGCGGCGTTGGCTGAGAAAGGTCACCACCGAGGTCGGGCGCAATTCTTTGGCGCTGCGTTGCACCTTGAGCTTCATGCCCGGTGCGTAGCGGCCTGATGCCACCCGCACAAAAGCGATGCGGTCTCGGTGGTTGGCATCCATGTTGGCCTGCACCTTGAACACCACGCCTGCAAAACCAGGGTCTTCAGGTTCAATGGTGGTCTTCACGATTTGTTGTTTGACCCGCAAAGAGCTTTGCCGGGGTTGCGGTGACGGCGCCAGGTCAACCAGCGCGTCCAGCACTTCCATGACACCGAAATTGTTCACACCCGAACCAAAGAATACCGGGGTTTGTTGGCCTGCCAAAAAGGCCTCGCGGTCAAACGCAGGCGAGGCACCGGTGGCCAGTTCCATGCTGTCCATCGCGGATTGCCATTGCAAACCAAACCGATCGGCCAACTTGCTTTGCTCGCTCAAGGGCACGGTTTCAAAGTCTTGCGGCAAACGCTCGCTGCCCGACTCGAACACGGTCATGGCCTGGGTGCGCAAATTGACGATGCCGCCAAACAACTTGCCTTGGCCCACC
>RFNL01000048.1 GCA_009927195.1 Betaproteobacteria bacterium
ATGGATGTTTTACCGCGGGGCCACAATGCGCTGCAAAAGCCCTCTATTATACAAATTCTCGAACACCAGCGCCAGGTCCTTCCAACGCACACGCTTGGGTGTGCTGCGGGCACAAAGCCAGCAGGTACCATAGTGGCATGTTCAGTTACCGTCATGCTTACCACGCTGGCAATCATGCCGACGTGCTAAAGCACACGGTTTTGATCGCCATCCTCAAGCATTTGTGTGCCAAAGACACCGAGGTGTTGGCCGTTGACACCCATGCGGGTGCTGGGCTTTACCGCCTGGACAGCGCCGCTGCCCAAACCAGCGGCGAGTCCTCACAAGGTTTGCTGGCCTTGGTGGCGCGCCTGGTGCAGCGCCAGCGGGCCCCCGCAACCGCCCTGCGCGACTACCTGGACGTGCTGGCCCACTTCAACCCTGATGATGTCTACAAGGTCTACCCCGGTTCGCCGTTTGTCATGCAGCACCTGATGCGGCGCAATGACAAGATCAAACTGTTTGAATGGCATCCCAGCGATGCCCGGGCCTTGGCCGGTCATGTGGACCAATTGCGGGTGGGTCGCCAGGTGGCCGTGCTGCGTGAAGATGGTTTTGTCGGCCTGCGCAAGTTTTTGCCCCCACCCTCGCGGCGGGGTTTGGTGCTGATGGACCCCAGTTACGAGATCAAAACCGACTATGCACGGGTCAGCGAGTGCATCCAAGACTGCCTGAAACGATTCTCCACGGGCACCTATGCGGTCTGGTACCCCATCATCCCGCGCATGGAAGCCCATGATTTGCCGCGGCGCCTTAAAACCCTCAGCCTGCAAGCGCAAAAACCCTGGTTGCATGCCACGTTGACCATCAAATCAGGGCAGCAAGCCAGCGCCGCTGCCGTCTTGGGCAGCGATGGCAAACCCAAGCGTCCCGGCCTGGTCGCCAGCGGCATGTTTGTCATCAACCCGCCCTACACCCTGAACGAACTGCTCAAAGCCGCATTGCCCGATATGGTGGATTTGATGGGCCAGGACCCGCACGCCACCCACAGCCTGGAAGTGGGCGGCACCCACTGAAACAGCCCCGCCCATTAACCGACCGATCGGTTGGTTAATTAGTTATACTGGCCCTTCAAGCCGGGCACTGACCCGCAGGAGAACCCATGTACACCCAAGCCCTGGATTTGCCCGATGGCCAAGCCGCCCCGGCGGCCCGCGCAGCGCCCAGCGACAGCGCACTGCAATCGCACTTTGATGCCAAGATGGAGCGGGACGAAAAAGTCGAGCCCCGCGATTGGATGCCCGACCACTACCGCAAAACCTTGGTGCGCCAAATCAGCCAGCATGCCCACAGCGAAATCGTGGGTATGTTGCCCGAGGGCAACTGGATCAGCCGCGCCCCCAGCCTGAAACGCAAAGCCATCCTCATTGCCAAAGTGCAAGACGAAGGTGGGCACGGCCTGTACCTCTACAGCGCGGCCGAAACCCTGGGCACCAGCCGCGACCAAATGCTGCACGCGCTGCACACCGGCAAAGCCAAGTACAGCTCGATCTTCAACTACCCCACCCTGACCTGGGCGGATGTGGGTGTGATCGGTTGGTTGGTGGATGGCGCGGCCATCATGAACCAAATCCCTTTGTGCCGCTGTTCATACGGCCCTTATGCCCGCGCCATGGTGCGCATTTGCAAGGAAGAGTCGTTTCACCAGCGCCAAGGCTATGAATCCTTGCTGGTGATGATGCAAGGCACTGACGCGCAAAAAGCCATGGTGCAAGACGCGGTCAACCGCTGGTGGTGGAAATGCTTGGCCATGTTTGGGCCGCCCGATGCCGACAGCCCCAATTCGGCGCAAAGCCAGCGCTGGGGCATCAAGCGCATCAGCAACGACGATTTGCGCCAAAGCTTCATCGATGCCACTGTGCCGCAAGCCCAGGTTTTGGGGGTGACCCTGCCCGACCCCGACTTGAAGTGGAACGAGGCGCGCCAGCATTACGACCACGGGGCGATTGACTGGGATGAGTTTTGGTCCACCGTCAATGGCAACGGGCCGTGCAACAAAGAACGCCTGGCCACCCGCGTGGCGGCCTGGGAAGAAGGCGCTTGGGTGCGCGAAGCGGCCCTGGCCCACGCCCGCAAACAGCAAGCGCGCGCCCTGAAGGAGGCCGCATGAATGAGCCCACCGACAAGAGCCCCCAGGCCCTCAAACCCCTGCACGAATGGCCGCTTTGGGAAGTGTTTGTGCGCAGCAAACAAGGCCTGGAGCACAAACACTGCGGCAGCTTGCATGCCAGCGATGCCCACCATGCACTGCAACTGGCGCGCGATGTCTATACCCGCCGGCAAGAAGGCGTGAGCATTTGGGTCGTGCCCTCCCAAGCCATCACCGCCAGCCAACCCAATGACAAGGCCGAATTTTTTGACCCATCGGCCGACAAAATTTACCGCCACCCCACGTTTTATGCCATCCCCGACGAAGTGGGGCACATGTGAGCACGTCGGTGCCCTCCACCGCCCCTGTGGCCTACGTGCTGCAACTGGCCGACAACGCACTGGTGCTGGGCCAGCGCAACGCCGAGTGGTGCGGCCATGGCCCGGCGCTGGAAGAAGACATTGCCTTGGCCAACAACAGCCTGGACCTGATTGGCCAAGCCCGCATGCTCTACAGCCTGGCTGCCCCGATGGTGGATGCAGCGGCCAGCGAAGACCACTTGGCTTACTGGCGCGACCCCGAAGCGTTTCGCAACTACACCCTGCTGGAATTGCCCCACCACGGCCCATTGGCGCCCAACGCGCGCCAAGCGCGTGACTTTGCCACCACCATCGTGCGCAACTTTCTGTTCAGCAACCTGATGGTCGGGGTGTGGGCCCAATTGCAAAACGCGGCCGATGCCCAACTGGCCGCCATCGCGGCCAAAGCCATCAAAGAAACCCGTTACCACCTGCGCCATGCCCACGATTGGGTGGTGCGCATGGGCGACGGTACCGACACATCACATGCGCGGGCGCAAGCCGCACTCGACCACCTCATGCCCTACACCCAAGAGTTCTGGACCCACTGCGTGGCCGAGCAAGCCGCCATGGATGCGGGCATGGGTCTGGACTTGGCCGCCTTGCATGGCCCTTGGCAAGCGCAACTGGCCGATACCCTGGCCCAGGCCCAGCTCCAACTCAGCCCGGTGCAAGGCTTTGTGTCGGGCGGTAAAAACGGCAGCCACTCCGAGCACCTGTGCTATTTGCTGCAAGAGATGCAATCACTGGCGCGCGCCCATCCGCAGGCGGTCTGGTGAACTGCCCATGAGCCAGCCCATGGAGCAAGCCATCTGGCAATGCCTGGCCCCTTTGAGCGACCCCGAAATCCCTGTGGTAAGTCTTCGCGACATGGGTATCTTGCGCGAAGTGCGGCAAGTGCAATCCGAATGGCAGGTGGTCATCACCCCCACTTACAGCGGCTGCCCGGCAATGGACCAGATCGAAGCCGATGTGCGCCACGCCTTGCAACAAGCGGGTTTGAATGCCCAAGTCATCATCCAACTTGCGCCCGCATGGACCACCGACTGGATGACCCTTTTGGCCCACCAACAACTGCGCGACTACGGCATAGCCCCGCCGTGCAGCAGCGCACCCGATGGCCACACCCACAAGCTGCGCTTTGTGCGCCAACGCACCACCCATTCAGTGGCCTGCCCTCGCTGTGGGTCGAGCCAAACCACCGAGGTCTCGCACTTTGGCTCCACCGCTTGCAAGGCTTTGTACAAATGCCTGTCTTGCCTGGAACCGTTTGACCACTTCAAACCCCACTGAAGCCCGGCCACCACACCCCCAGCCTTTCGGACCATGAGCCCCGCTACCCGCTTTCACGACCTGGCCGTTGCCCGCACCACCCCCGATACACCTGGCTCGGTGTGCATCAGCCTGCATGTGCCAGCGGCGCTGCGATCCAGCTTTGCTTTTCAGCCTGGTCAGTTCATCACCGTTCGGGCCAATATCGCGGGTCAAGACCTGCGGCGCAGTTATTCGATTTGCAGCACCCCGCAAGGGCTGAATGAGCGCGGCGAGATCGACATCGGCGTGCGCCAGGTCGAGGGGGGCGTGTTCTCCCGTTGGGCCAACACCCAGTTGCAAGCGGGCATGACTCTGGCGTGCATGCCACCCGATGGGCGCTTTGTGGTGCAACGGCTGCGCGCCATCCACCGCGTGGGTTTTGCCGCTGGCTCGGGCATCACGCCGATTTTGTCCATCCTGCGCCACAGCTTGGAGACATCGGCGGACAGCCGCTTCACCTTGGTCTATGGCAACCGGCGCTTGGGCCATGTGATGTTCAACGAAGCCTTGCAAGACCTCAAAGACCGCTACACCCACCGCTTCACCCTGATCCACATTCTCTCGCGTCAGGCGCAAGAAGTACCTTTGCTAGAAGGCCGTATCGATGCCGCCAAGGTCCACGCCTTGATCGATGCATTTTTGCCTGTGCCCAGCATGGACGAAGTGTTTGTCTGCGGCCCCGAGCCCATGATCGAGGCCACTGAAATCGCATTGCGCCAAGCCGGTGTCAAGCCCGACCGCATCCACAGCGAACGCTTCACCAGCCTCACCCCGGTGCGGCCCCTGCCCCCACGCACAGCAACCCCACACAACAACGCCAAGCCCATCACCGTGGTGCTCGATGGCAAGTCGCATGTGTTGGACATGACCCCCCACCTGCATGTGCTCGACGCCGCCATCGAAGCTGGATTGGACGTGCCCCACTCCTGCAAAGCAGGCGTGTGTTGCACCTGTCGGGGCAAGGTCCTGCAAGGCAGCGTGCAAATGGACAAAAACTTCACCCTGAGCCAGGCCGAATGCGCCCAAGGTTTTGTGCTGACCTGTCAAGCGCGCCCCACCAGCGCAGATGTGGTGGTCAGCTACGACGAACGCTAGGCCAAGCCTCGCAGCGGCCAGGCCCTCAGGCCAAGCGCTCCAGCAAGGCCAATGCAGGCGCGCTTTGGTTCATGGTGTAGATGTGCAAGCCTGGCGCCCCACCTTGGCGCAATTGCTCGCACAAATCCGCCACCACATCCAAACCAAAGGCCTTGATCGACTCGGTATCGTCGCCAAAGCTTTGCAAGCGCAAGCGAATCCAACGCGGAATTTCTGCCCCACAGGCATCTGAAAACCGCATCAATTGGGTGGAACTGATGATGGGCATGATGCCCGGTACCACCGGAATATCCACCCCATGGTGCTGCACATCTTCCAAAAAGCGAAAGTAGGCATCGCTGTTGAAAAAATACTGGGTGATGGCCGAACTGGCACCCGCACGCACCTTGGTCACAAAGGCCTGCAGGTCGGCCTGCGGCGACTTGGCCTGGGGATGCACCTCGGGGTAACAACCCACTTCGATGTGAAAGTGGTCCCCGGTTTCTGCGCGGATGAAAGCCACCAACTCGCTGGCATAGCGGAACTCACCAAAGGTGCCGTGACCGCTGGGCAAGTCGCCGCGCAACGCCACCATGCGGCCAATGCCCGATGCCTGGAACTGCGCCAGTTGCACCCGCACGCTGTCGCGGGTGGCACCAATGCATGAAAAATGCGGCGCCGCATCATGACCCTCGGCCAAGATGGCCTGAACCTGTTGCAAGGTTCCTTCTTGGGTGGAACCCCCAGCACCATAGGTGACGCTGAAAAAAGCCGGTTGGACAGCATACAAGGCATGCCGCACCTGTACCAATTTTTCCGCACCCGCTGGTGTTTTGGGCGGAAAAAATTCAAAGCTGATGGGAAAAGGGATTGGGGTGCGCATGCAACCCTCCAAGCGTGAAAGGCCTGGCTGCAGGCCCTCGACATGCGCCAAGGGCCTGAGCGCTTTAGTAGCGGTAAGTGTCGGCTTTGTAAGGACCGTT
>RFNL01000096.1 GCA_009927195.1 Betaproteobacteria bacterium
TCGCGCCACGGTGGAGGACATCCTGAGCGAAGCGGGTGATCATCCCGAGCAATACACGAAAAGTACCGATATTTTGGAAGTCTGGTTTGACTCGGGTTCGACCTTCGAACACGTGCTACGTGGCAGCCACAGGGGCGCCTACGACCGTGTCCCTTTTCACGCAAGCGGCCCTGAAGCCGACTTGTATTTGGAAGGGCATGACCAGCATCGCGGCTGGTTCCACAGTTCATTGCTGCTGGGCTGCGCCTTGTACGACCGTGCCCCCTACCGCGGCTTGTTGACCCACGGCTTTGCCACTGACGGGCAAGGTCGAAAAATGAGCAAAAGCTTGGGCAACACCGTGGTGCCGCAAGCAGTGACTGAAAAGCTGGGCGCTGAAATTGTGCGTTTGTGGGTGGCTTCCACCGATTACTCGGGCGACTTGAACATCGACGACAAAATTTTGGCGCGTGTCGTTGACACCTACCGCAGGATTCGCAACACCTTGAAGTTCTTGCTGGCCAACACCAGCGACTTTGACATCGCGCGGGATGCCGTTGCCGTGCCTGACCTGCTGGAGGTGGACCGATATGCGTTGAGCCTCGCCGCTCAACTCCAGGTCGACATCCTCGGCCACTTCAATGCCGAACGCAAGGTGTTCGAGGGTGGCCATTTTGGGGCGTATGAATTCCATCCTGTGGTGGCCAAGTTGCAGATTTTTTGCTCTGAAGACTTGGGTGCTTTCTACCTGGATGTGCTTAAAGACCGGCTCTATACGACCCAAGCCAATTCTCAAGCCAGGCGCAGCGCTCAAACCGTGCTGTGGCACATCAGCCAAGCCATGTTGCGCTGGATGGCCCCTTTCCTGAGTTTCACCGCCGAAGAAGCCTGGGCCGTGGTGGGACAAGGGGACAGCATTTTTGCCCAAACCTATTGCGACCTGCCCGCACCCGATTCAGGCCTGTTGGCCAAGTGGGCGCGCATCCGCGAATTGCGCGAAATCGTGAACAAAGAAATCGAGGTGCTGCGCAGCCAAGGGCAAGTGGGCTCATCGCTGCAAGCCCAAGTCCGTTTGCACGTCAGCCCAGCTGACCTCGCCTTGCTGCAAAGCTTGGGGCAAGACCTGCGGTTTGTGTTCATCACCTCTGAACTTGAATGCGATGCCAGCGACACGCCCGCAGTGATGGTCTCCCCATCGCCGCACGCCAAATGTGACCGTTGCTGGCACTACCAGGCCGAGGTCGGACAAGACCCGCAACACCCCAGCCTTTGCAGCCGCTGCGTTGGCAACCTGCATGGCCACGGCGAAATACGTTTGTTTGCCTAAAGCCAAATGGTTGCGCGCAATGCTCCCTCGTTAAAGCTGTGGCTGACTTTGTCACTGCTGGTTTTGGTGCTGGATCAACTGACCAAGGTATTGATCGTGGGGCACTTCCAGTTGGGCGAGAGTTGGTTCATGACCGATTTTTTCAATTTGGTTCGGGTGCACAACAGCGGCGCGGCTTTTTCATTTTTGGCCTCAGCCTCGGGTTGGCAGCGCTGGTTCTTCATTGGTTTGGGAACGACTGCGGCGGCATTCATGGTGTGGATGCTGCATAACCACCCGCAGCAAAAATTGTTTTGCCTGTCGATTGCACTGATCCTGGGTGGCGCAGTGGGCAATGTGATTGACCGGATGGTGTACGGCCATGTGATCGACTTTGCCGACTTTCACTGGGCATTTTTATCACCCATTTTCACCGGCGGGCACTTTCCAGCCTTCAATGTGGCCGACAGCGCCATCAGCGTGGGAGCGGTCACCATGGTGATCGACGAGTTGTGGCGCGTGCGCCAAAGCAAAAAAAGCCGTCAATGATTCGGCTTAAACACCATGGCTTGCGCATTGCCGATTGAGCCTGCAGGGGGCTTGTCCTCGGGGGGCAAAAACAAGCTCACCAAATCGTTCAGAAAATCAAAGCCTCGTTCGCTGGGCTTGATCCGCTGCTCAAACCGCTCGATCAAGCCCTGCTGCAGTGCCTGCGCCAGTGCTGGCTCCAAGCTGCTCAATGGCAAACCGGTGCGGGCACTGAAGTCGCCCAGCGCAAATCCGGCAGCGAGGCGAAACGCATTGAGGGCAAACTCAAACGCCAGATCTTGGCGTTTCACCTCTCGGCCCTGGCTGACCGCTTGGCCCCGCATCGCCTGCTTCATGTACAAGGCTGGCTCACGGTAACGGATCAAGCGCAGCACCCGGTGAGGAAAACTGATTTTGCTGTGCGCACCTGCGCCAATGCCCAGGTAGTCACCAAATTGCCAGTAATTGGTGTTGTGCCAACAAGCGTG
>RFNL01000092.1 GCA_009927195.1 Betaproteobacteria bacterium
CGGCCAGCAGCAGCACCGCTGCCGGATGCATTTCGGGTGAGACCTGGCGCATCCACCCGATCACCGTCCAACTGGTGATGGCCCCCACCATCAACACCTCGCCATGGGCGAAATTGATGAGATTGATGATGCCGTAGACCATGGTGTAACCCAAAGCCACCAGGGCGTACATGCTGCCAATCACCAAACCATTGATGATTTGTTGCAGGAATATATCCATTCGGTCTTTACAGATTGGTTGATGTAGCGGCCCGGCACACCACGGCCCTGTGCAAGGGGTTGCTGAACCACCCGATCGCCCATGGTGGATCATTCTAGACACCAAGCCCGCCAAACCTTCACCTGTCTAACCCTGCCCCGCCACAGGCCCAGCGGCTATTTCGGGGTCGACCGGGCCGCTTGGTTTTTATCACGCAATATTTGCAATTTTTCGGCTATTTTGATTTCAAGTCCCCGCTCGAAGGGCTCATAAAGCTTGGGCGCTTGCATGCCGTCAGGCCAATAGTTTTCGCCGGCGGCAAAGGCATCGGGCTCATCATGGGCATAGCGATAGGCTTTGCCGTAATCCAAGTTTTTCATCAGTTCTGTGGGGGCATTGCGCAAATGCAGTGGCACAGGGCGTGTGCCATCGGCTTTGATCAGGCGTTTGACCGCTTGATAGGCCTTGTAGACCGCGTTGGACTTGGGCGCCACCGCCAGATAGAGGACACACTCGGCCAAGGCCAACTCACCTTCGGGTGAGCCCAGTCGTTCGTAGACTTCTGCCGCGTCCAAGGCCATGCGCAGGGCGCGTGGATCCGCCAATCCAATGTCCTCGGCTGCCATGCGGATCATGCGGCGCGCCATGTATTTCGGATCGGAGCCGCCATCGAGCATGCGAACCAACCAATACAGCGCAGCATCCGGGTCAGAGCCACGCACCGATTTGTGCAAAGCGCTGATGGTGTCATAGAACTGCTCTCCACCTTTGTCGAAGCGGCGCATGCGCTCACCCAGCACTTTGAGCAACCACTCGTCACTGATCAAAGGGCGCTGATCGCGTTGGGCGGCCACCGCCAAGGTTTCCAAGGTGTTGAGCAAGCGGCGCGCATCGCCATCGGCGTGGGCCACCAAACGGCGCTGAGCGGCAGGCTCCAACGCAGGCACGGCCCCCATGGAATGCGCCTTGGCCACAATTTGTGACAAATCCTCCTCAGACAAGGGTTGCAACACATACACCGAGGCCCGCGACAACAAGGCCGAGTTCACCTCGAAAGACGGGTTTTCGGTGGTGGCACCGATGAAAATGAACAAGCCGCTTTCCACATGCGGCAAAAAAGCATCTTGCTGGCTTTTGTTGAAGCGGTGCACCTCGTCGACAAACACAATGGTGCGGCGAGCGTCCAAGCCATCGCGCGCGGCCTGGGCCAGGTCCACCGCTTCACGGATTTCTTTCACGCCGCCGAGCACGGCACTGATGGCCAGAAACTGGGCATCAAAAGCATCGGCCATCAGTCGCGCGATGGTGGTCTTGCCCACACCCGGGGGGCCCCACAACAAGCAACTGTGCGGCTGACCAGACTCGAAAGCCACCCGCAACGCCATGCCCTCGGCCAAGATGTGCTGCTGCCCAATCACCTCGCCCAGGCTGCGCGGACGCAGTCTTTCGGCAAGGGGAGTGTGCACAGCGTGGGCACTCATGGCCTTGGTTACAAACCCGTTTCAGGGCCTGAGCACTTCGGTGCCCGAGGGCGGGCTGAACTGAAAGGCCGCAGGGCCCAAGCCAGCGGGGTTGGTTTCGATGCGCTCGAACACCAGCAGCGAGCGCTGGCCCATGGCATCGGCCATTTCCAAGCGTGCCAATTGCACCCCCGCACCTTGCGCGCGAAAACCCAATCGCATGACCTGCAGGTTCGCTTCCTTGGCCAAAGGCGTTGCCTGCACCCACTGCAAGCCATCCTGATCGGGTTGTGCCTGCAACTGAAAATCCTTTTGCAAAGCGCTCACATCGCTGGCCATGGCAATCACGGCAACAGGTGTGGCCCCAGGGCTTGGCCTTGCGAGCGGGCCGTGGCTTGTTGGAGCTCAGCGTCATAAATCCACAGGGTTTTTCCATCGGCGACGATGGATTGGGCAAACGGTTTTTGGTAGTCCAGCCTGAATTGGTGTGGCCGCATGAACGCAAATGCGCCGCTGGACTGTTTGGTGCGGGGTGCTTGTCCC
>RFNL01000416.1 GCA_009927195.1 Betaproteobacteria bacterium
CGGTGGCATTGGAGTGACCGACGAGTACATCGTCAGCCACTGCTTCAAGCGCTTGACGCAAATTGAACTCAGCTTGGGAGACAGCCTCCACCACCTTGGCCAGGTGTCGGCGCAGATGCAAGAGACGGCTGGTGTGTTCGCCTGAACCTTGGGTGATCAGGGTAAGGTGGGCCTGAAGCGCGGTTGCTTCACCCCATCGATCACCACGTCTTCGGTGAACATGGCGTAGGGTCGCACCCACAGCCCTCGCTCGCCATATTCAGCGCGGTACAACACCAAAGGCTCCAGACTTTCACTGTGCCTGACGACGCCCAGCACCTCATAGCGCAGGCCTTTGTAGTGCAGGTAGGGCCCCAGGGGCAGGGAGGGCAGTTGAGGCAGGTCGGTATGTGACATGCTGCCAAGCATAAGGCCTGATGCTGCCCGCACAAGCGGCTTTGTAGGCAGGCTGGATTGATAATGCACCATGCACCCCAAAGCCTTGATGGATGCCTGCACCGAATTGGTACGCCAGGTATTGAAATTTGACCATGCCGCAGACGCGGTGGTGTCCCAATTCTTCAAACAACACCGGAACTCCTTGGGCCTGGGGCCGCGCGAGCGCTTTGTCTTGTCGGGAGCGGTTTACAACGTATTGCGCCACAAGTTGCTGTTTGACCATTTGTCGCCATCTGGCAGTGGTCCCAAAGAGCGGCGCATGGCCATTTTGGGGTGGGCCCATCACCTGGATCAGCCCGACCACACAAACGGAGCAAGCCCAGGGTCCAAGGAGTTTTTGCGCAGCGCCCTCAGCGAGCCTGAAAAAAGGTGGCTGGAACAGTGTGCGGCCATTGACCGAAGTGCTTTGCTCGAACGCCATCGCCACAATCTGCCCGAATGGTTGGTCACTTCGCTCAAGGCCCAGTTGAGTGAACGATTTTGGGACTACGTGACCGCATTGAACCGTCCCCAAAGCCTGGATTTGCGGGTCAATGCTTTTTTATATAAACGGTCTGAGGCCCAGGCCATGCTGGCCAAGGAGCGCATTGCCAGCGAACCCACTGCGTTTTCGCCCTGGGGCTTGCGTTTGCCGGCCAAAACCAATGTGACCGACAGTGAAGCCTTTGCAAAAGGCGCGGTCGAGGTGCAGGACGAAGGATCTCAGTTGCTGGCCTTGTTGGTGGATGCCAAACGAGGCGAGATGGTGGTTGATTTTTGTGCCGGTGCAGGCGGCAAGACTTTGGCCCTGGGTGCTGGCATGCGCAACACCGGGCGTTTGTATGCGATGGACACATCGGCCCACCGTTTGGACGGCCTCAAGCCCCGTTTGGCGCGCAGCGGCTTGTCCAATGTGCACCCGGTGGCCATCGCCCATGAACGCGATGAGCGCATCAAGCGATTGAGTGGCAAGGTCGATCGGGTGTTGGTCGATGCGCCATGCACTGGCCTGGGCACTTTGCGCCGCAGCCCGGATTTGAAATGGCGGCAAAACCCAGAGCAGGTGCAACAAGCTGCGTTGCTGCAAAACGCCATATTGGACAGTGCTGCGCGTCTGCTCAAAACCGGTGGTCGTTTGGTTTACGCCACTTGCAGCACCATGGTGGAAGAAAACGAGGCGGTGGCCGAGGCATTTGGTCAGCGCCACCCCCAATGGGTGCCGATGTCAGTGCAAGCGGTTTTGACCGATCTCAAGGTGGATAAGGCATCGCAACTTTGCGCGCACAACGGCTTGTACCTGCGCATGTGGCCCCATTTGCAGGGCACGGATGGGTTTTTTGCCGCAGTGTGGCATGCCCCTTAGAATCAATTGGCATTTCTCTGTATATGTTTGAAAGGACTTGCAATGTGGATCACTGACTCTCCCATCATCAATGCCATGCTCGAATGGCTTGCCTATGGTGTGTGGGATTTGTCGCCCTGGCAGTTGCTGTGGGTGACTTTGGGTTTGACCCACATCACGATCGCCTCGGTGACAATTTATTTGCACCGCCACCAAGCACACCGGTCATTGGATTTACACCCCTTGCCCGCACATTTTTTCCGTTTTTGGTTGTGGCTCACCACGGGCATGCGAACCAAGGCCTGGGCAGCCATTCACCGCAAACACCATGCCAAGTGCGAAACCCCGGAGGACCCCCACAGTCCGCAAATCCGTGGCATTCGAACTGTTTTTTGGCAAGGGGCTGAGCTATATCGGGTCGAAGTTCGCAACACCGAGACCTTGGCCAAATATGGCCACGGCACCCCCAATGATTGGTTGGAAAACCACATTTACTCACCCTTGCCCTGGCATGGCCTGGGTCTGATGTTGATCATCGATCTGGCTTTTTTTGGGGTTTCGGGTTTGGCCATTTGGGCCATCCAAATGATGTGGATACCCGTCACCGCAGCGGGCATCATCAACGGAATTGGCCATTACTGGGGCTATCGCAATTTTGAGGCGCCCGACGCCAGCACCAATATTTCCCCTTGGGGCATCCTGATCGGGGGGGAGGAATTGCACAACAACCACCATACCTATCCCACCTCAGCCAAGTTGTCGGTCAAAGCCTATGAGTTTGACATTGGTTGGTGTTACATCCGTGTGCTGGAAACCTTGGGTCTGGCCCATGTCAAGAAAACCCCCCCCAAGCTGCAATTCGGTGATATCCAACCGGTGCCGGATGAAAAAACACTGGAGGCTTTGATCGTCAATCGCTACGAACTGATGGCCAGTTATGCGCGCCAACTCCAGCGCGCTGTGGTGCAAGAGATTGCCCGTTTGCCCCAACGACCCGCAGATTCGGTGTTGTCGGTGGCGCGCCACTGGATGCACCGCGACGCCGACAAAGTGCCCAGTTGGGCCAGCCAAAGCTTGGCACAGGCACGTGCTGTCTTGCCCGATGCCGATACCATGGTGCGCATGCGCGAAGAGCTCAGTGAGTTGTGGTTGTCCACCAACCGCTCACGCCATCAGCTCGCCAGCGATTTACAGGCTTGGTGCCGCAAAGCGGAATGCAGCGGCGTTGAGGCCTTGCAGGAATTTTCCCTGCGCTTGCGCATGGCGCGCACCTAGGGGCCAGCAGAGGATTTACTTCAGCTTGGTCTCTTTGTACTCGACATGCTTGCGAGCTTTGGGATCGAACTTCATGATCGCCATCTTTTCGGGCATGGTTTTCTTGTTTTTGCTGGTGGTGTAGAAGTGTCCCGTGCCCGCCGTTGATTCAAGTTTGATTTTTTCGCGTCCGCCTTTGGAAGCCATGGTGAAATCCTTTCAGTCTGTGGTAGCAGCGCCTGGCGGCAGAGGCACCAGACGTTTTGAAAAAATAAGGTGATCAGGCTTGGCCGTGCGCACGCAAATCAGCGAGGACCGCATCGATGCCTTTTTTGTCGATCAAACGCAAAGCTGCCCCAGAGACGCGAAGACGCACCCAACGGTTCTCGCTTTCGACCCAGAATCGACGGTATTGCAGGTTGGGCAAAAAACGGCGTTTGGTTTTGTTGTTGGCGTGAGAAACATTGTTTCCCACCATGGGGGCTTTGCCCGTGACTTCACATACGCGTGACATACGCTTACTCCGTTGAAACAGCCGTCAGCTGACGCTGAGGACCTGACCTCGCCTGTAGGGGGGCGGTATCCCCATCGCACCTGAATGCGGAAAACCTGACATTGTAGCCGTAAAAGACCTTCGCCCCGCTTTATCCCCACGATGCAGCGACAAAGGCCTTCGAGGTCAAGGCAAGCCGCCAACTGTCATGGTCAGGCTTAATAGGCTTAATGGCTTTGTTCCAAGAAGCGTTGCGCGTCCAAAGCCGCCATGCAACCGGTGCCGGCGCTGGTGATGGCTTGGCGATACACGTGGTCTTGCACATCGCCGGCGGCGAACACACCGGGCACGCTGGTCATGGTGGCCATGCCTTGCAAGCCGCTTAGGGTAACGATGTAGCCATCCTTCATTTCGAGTTGGCCTTTGAAAATATCGGTATTGGGTTGGTGACCAATGGCAATGAAGCAGCCTTGCAAGCTCAGCTCCCGCGTGCTTTGGTCGATGGTGCTCTTGAGGCGCACCCCAGTGACACCACTGGCGTCGCCCAGCACCTCGTCCATCACGCTGTGCAGTTGCAACACAATCTTGCCGCTACTGACTTTTTCCATAAGTTTGTCAATCATGATGGCCTCGGCTTTGAATTTGTCGCGGCGGTGCACCATGTGGACCTGGCTGGCAATATTGGACAGGTACAAAGCCTCCTCCACCGCTGTGTTGCCCCCGCCAACCACGCAAACCGCTTGGTCGCGGTAGAAAAACCCATCGCAGGTGGCACAACCCGACACACCACGGCCCATGAAGGCTTGCTCCGAGGGTAAGCCCAGGTATTTGGCCGATGCGCCGGTGGCAATGATCAAACTGTCACAGGTGTAAACACCGCTGTCACCGTGCAGGCGAAAAGGGCGTTGGGCCAATTCAACCGTGTGGATGTGGTCAAAGACGATTTCGGTGTTGAAGCGTTGGGCATGTTCCAAAAAGCGCTGCATCAGATCGGGCCCCTGCACCCCATGCACATCGGCAGGCCAGTTGTCGACATCGGTGGTGGTCATCAGTTGGCCGCCCTGGGCAATGCCCGTGATCAGCAAAGGTTTGAGGTTGGCGCGGGCCGCGTACACGGCGGCGGTGTAGCCGGCCGGTCCTGAACCGAGAATGAGAACTTGAGCGTGGGTGGTCATGGTGGCCTTGTGTCAGTGCATGGGGTCGTTGTACAAATTCCATTGTAAGAAGGGTGGGTTTTCCAATATTTTGGGGGTGATAGTGGGCTTGCCCTGGGGTAAGCTTGAGGCTAACGCCATGACTTATTCCATCAACACCCTCCAACAAGAACCGCAAACCGCGTCCGAACCCACAGGTTGGCGTCGGTTCGCGCAAGAAATGGCCTTGACAGCGGGCTTTTTGATTCTGGCATTTGGCTTGCTGGCCTTGATCACACACCACCCCGGTGATTCGGCTTGGACCACATCGGGCGATGGAGCGGCGCCTCGCAATGCGGCGGGTCGCTTGGGTGCATTGTTGAGCGACATTGCTTATTTCTTGCTGGGTTATTCGGTTTGGTGGGCTTATGGCGCGGCCTTATCGGTCTGGGTGCGTGCGCTGCGTGATCGGTTCGATGAGCGTTCGGCTTTGTCGGTCGGTTCGACCTGGCGCCACAGCAAAATGGCTTTTTGGTGTGGTTTGATGCTGCTGCTGCTGTCCAGCGCGGCCCTGGAGTGGAGTCGCTTGTATCGGTTTGAGTTATCTCTGGCTGGCCACATCAGTGGTGGTGTGGTGGGTTATTTCATCGGCCCTTTGAGTGATCATTGGTTGGGTTTCAATGGCGCAGGTATGCTCTACATCGCCTTGATGTTGGTGGGCATGTCCTGGGTGTTCCGTTTTTCCTGGATGCAAGTGGCGCAAGATATTGGTGCTGCGATCGATGGCTTTGTGGCTTCCTGGCGCAAGAAGCGCGAACTGGCCCAAGACCGGGCCCTGGGACAGGCTGCGGCCCGCGAGCGCGAAGAAATCACCCTGGAGGCTCGGCCCGAAGTCGAAGATGAGGCTGCGCCCTCCGTCATGATTGAACCTGTGGTGATGGATGTGCCCAAAAGCTCACGGGTGGCCAAGGAAAGACAGCGTCCTTTGTTCCATGAAATGCCCGACAGCCGCTTGCCCCAAGTGGATTTGCTCGATGGCGATTTGGCGCGGCAAGACACGGTGTCGAGCGAGACCATGGAGATGACCAGCCGCATGATTGAAAAGCGGTTGAAAGACTTTGGTGTCGAAGTGCGTGTGGTCGCGGCCGCCCCCGGCCCTGTGATCACCCGCTATGAAATCGAGCCTGCAACAGGCGTCAAGGGCTCGCAAGTGGTGGGTTTAGCCAAAGACTTGGCCCGCTCACTGAGCCTGGTGTCCATTCGGGTGGTGGAGACCATCCCAGGCAAAAACTACATGGCCTTGGAATTGCCCAACGCCCGTCGGCAAACCATCAAGCTGAGCGAAATTTTGGGCTCTCAGGTCTACAACGAAGCCAAGTCTTTGCTCACCATGGGCTTGGGCAAAGACATCGTGGGCAACCCCATCGTGGCCGATCTGGCCAAGATGCCTCACGTTTTGGTGGCCGGCACCACGGGTTCGGGCAAATCGGTGGGCATCAATGCCATGATTTTGTCCTTGCTCTACAAGGCCGAGGCCCGCGATGTGCGCTTGCTGATGATCGACCCCAAGATGTTGGAGATGTCGGTGTACGAAGGCATTCCGCATTTGCTCGCGCCAGTGGTCACTGACATGAAACAAGCTGCCCACGGATTGACTTGGTGCGTGGCCGAAATGGAGCGCCGCTACAAATTGATGAGCAAATTAGGCGTGCGCAATCTGGCGGGTTACAACACCAAAATCGATGAGGCCGCCGCCCGTGAGGAGCACTTGGCCAACCCATTCAGCCTGACGCCCGATTCGCCCGAGCCTTTGGATCGATTGCCCCACATCGTGGTGGTGATTGACGAGCTGGCCGATTTGATGATGGTGGTGGGCAAAAAAATCGAAGAACTGATTGCCCGGTTGGCCCAAAAAGCCCGCGCTGCGGGCATCCATTTGATATTGGCCACTCAGCGCCCCAGTGTGGACGTGATCACCGGCCTGATCAAGGCCAACATCCCGACCCGCATTGCCTTTCAGGTGAGCAGCAAAATCGACAGCCGAACCATCTTGGACCAAATGGGGGCTGAGGCTTTGTTGGGCATGGGCGACATGCTCTATATGCCCAGTGGCACGGGCTTGCCCATCCGCGTGCACGGTGCTTTTGTCAGCGACGAAGAGGTGCATCGGGTGGTCAATTACCTGAAAACCCAAGGCGAGCCCGACTACATCGAAGGCCTGCTCGAAGGTGGCACGGTAGATAGCGCCGACATCGACATCGACGGCATGGGTGCCGGGGGTGGCGAAAAAGATCCCTTGTACGACCAAGCCGTGGAGATCGTTTTAAAGAACCGCAAAGCCAGTATTTCTTTGGTGCAACGCCATTTGAAAATTGGCTATAACCGTGCT
>RFNL01000163.1 GCA_009927195.1 Betaproteobacteria bacterium
GCTCGGAGATGGCTTGCACCTGGACCTCGGGGTTGAGTGCAAGCATGGCCGAGGCAGCCGAGGTGGCTTTGTCGTGGCCCAGGCTTGCGGTGTTGTGGGCGATCTGTCGTTGTAAGTTGGTCAGGTCCACTTGGTCGTGGTCCACCACGGTGATGTGACCCACCCCGCTGGCCGCCAAATACAAGCCCACAGGAGAACCTAAGCCGCCCGCGCCAATGATCAAGGCGCGTGCATCGAGCAATCGTTGCTGGCCTTCAACGCCCACCTCATCGAGCAAGATGTGGCGTGAGTAACGCAGCAGTTGATCGTCGGTCATTGCTCCTTTTTCTCGGCCGGGCGCTCGGACTGGGTTTTGCTCACCAGCACAGGCCGCCCTTTGAGGTGGTTAAGGGCTTGTTGCAGGGGGAAGTCGGCTTGGCTGCCTAACTCGGGAGGGCGGCGCTCGTTGTTGGGCTTTTTGGACTCCTCTTCCAAGCGCTTGAGGGCTTCTTCGCGGGCCTTTTCACGCGCCGTGTCTTTGACTTCAGCACCTTGACCGCTGTTGAGGTGTTTTTCCAGATCGGCCTCTCGGGTGCGCAACACAGCGTAAGGGCTGCCTTCAGCGGTTTCATCGACCAAGACATCGGGCACGATGCCTTTGGCTTGGATAGAGCGTCCGCTGGGGGTGTAGTAGCGCGCGGTGGTGATTTTCAAAGCGGTATCGGGACCGAGTTGGCGAACCGTTTGGACCGAGCCTTTGCCAAAGGTTTGACTGCCCATCACGGTGGCACGCTTGTGGTCTTGCAAAGCGCCGGCCACGATTTCGCTGGCCGACGCAGAACCTTCGTTGACCAAAACCACCAAGGGAATTTTTTTGTACACCCCTTTGGTGAGTTCGTTCAAGCGGCGCACCGGGTCAGAACCACGGCGCAGGTAATACTGGGGCGAGGCTTTGTAGGTGAACTTGCTTTCATCGAGTTGGCCGTTGGTGGACACCACGGTCACATCTTCAGGCAGGAAAATCGCCGATACAGCCACTGCCGCGTCCAGCAAGCCGCCGGGATCGTTGCGCAAGTCCAGCACCAATCCCTTGAGTTGGGGGTCTTGCTGGTAGATTTCATCGAGTTTTTTGGTCAAGTCTTCAACCGTGCGCTCTTGGAACTGAGTCAGTCGCACCCAGGCGAATCCAGGCTCCATCGGCTTGCCTCTGACACTGACCACCTTGATCTCTTCGCGCACGATGGTCACTGGAAATGTGCGGTTTTCGGTCTTGCGAAAAATGGTTAAAACCACCTTGGTGCGGGGTTCACCGCGCATGCGTTTGACGGCCTCATTGAGGCTCAAGCCACGTACCGCCACATCATCGACCTTGGTGATCAAGTCGCCAGACTTGATGCCAACCCGCTCGGCCGGTGAGCCCTCAATGGGGGTCACCACTTTGACCAAACCATCTTCCTGGGTGATTTCAATGCCCACACCCACAAATCGGCCTGCAGTGCCTTCGCGAAATTCTTTGTAAGATTTTTTGTCGAAATACTGTGAATGCGGATCCAGGCTCGCGACCATGCCGGAAATGGCGTCAGAGATGAGTTTTTTGTCATCGACGGGCTCGACATAATCACTTTTGACCATGCTGAAGACGGCGGCCAATTGTTGCAGCTCCTCCAGCGGCAGGGGCGACATGGCACTGCGGGCACCCGACTGCAGCGACAAGGTGGTCAAAGAGCCCACCAAAACGCCTATCGAGACCCAGCTCACGATCTTTAGTTTTTGACCCATGTTGTCCTGCTGCAGCGGTTGATTAAGTGACCAATATACAACGAGCCAAGGCGCAAGGTTTGCGCGCACTCTGTCATGACCTGATGCTTGGCAATGGTTTGGTTCTCTGGCGTCATGTCTGGCCTTGCTGGGCCACGGCATCGGCAGCTTGAGCTGCCGTTAGGGCATCGCCCAAATAGCGGTGGCCGGTGGGGCGCAATTGGACGTCGAGTTCATAGACCAAGGGGATGCCATTGGGGATGTTTACCCCCATGATGTCTTGGTCGGTGACCTGGTCCAGGTATTTCACCAAGGCGCGGATGGAATTGCCATGCGCGGCCACCAAAACCCGTCGTCCGGCTTGGATGGCCGGGGCGATCGACTCATTCCAAAAAGGCAACACCCTCTCAACCGTGTCTTGCAAGCATTCGGTCAGGGGGATTTGCTCGGGACGCAATTTGGCATAGCGGATGTCGCCACGTTCGCTGCGTGGATCGCTCTCGCTCAGGGCAGGCGGCGGTGTGTCATAACTGCGCCGCCACACCAGCACTTGTTCGTCGCCATATTGTTTGGCCATTTCGGCTTTGTTCAGGCCTTGCAATGCGCCGTAATGGCGTTCGTTCAAGCGCCAGTGGTAGGCCACCGGTAACCATTGCCGATCCATGCCGTCCAGGCAGTGCCACAGGGTGTGGATGGCGCGTTTGAGCACGCTGGTGTAGGCCACATCAAACTCAAAACCCTCGGCCTTGAGCAGCCGTCCTGCAGCCTGCGCCTGGGCCACGCCGGTGGGGGTCAGATCCACATCGGTCCACCCGGTGAAGCGGTTTTCCAAATTCCAGGTGGATTCGCCGTGGCGCAGCAGAACAAGCTTGTACATGGTCTTTAAAGGAGAATTGGGCAGGTTAAGCCGACTGATTTTAGAATATGACCTTTCACCTTAAAAAAACAGGACACCCGTTGACTTTTATTGCTGACAATTGGATGCTCATCAGCATCGCCGTGACCTCTGGTCTTTTGCTCTTGTGGCCCAGCTTGCAAGGCTTTGCCGCCCCTGGTTTGAGTGTCAACGATGCCGTCTTCAAAATGAATCGCGAAAAGGCTGTGGTCATTGACGTGAGCTCCAGTGAAGAGTTTGCCTTGGGCCACATCGGTTCTTCCCACAACCTGCCTACGGATCAGCTGGAAATCCAATTGCCCCAAGTCGTCAAGCACAAAACCACCCCATTGTTGTTGGTGTGTGCCACTGGACAGCGCGCCCAAAAAGCGGCGCTCAACGCCAAAAAGCTGGGCTACGAGCAAGTGTTTTGCCTGCAAGGTGGCCTGAAGGCTTGGCGCGATGCCAATATGCCCACTGAAAAATCCTGACCCACTGTGTCTGCGAACTGAAAGGAAACCCATGCCTCCCATCAAGATGTACACCACGGCTGTCTGCCCCTATTGCGTCAGGGCCAAAAACATCCTCAAGTCCAAGGGGGTGGAGCAGATTGAAGAGGTGCGCATTGACACCGACCCCAGCCAGTTGGCCCACATGATGGCCGTCACCGGTCGACGCACCGTGCCCCAAATCTTCATCGGCGACGTGCATGTGGGCGGCTGTGATGATTTGATCGCCTTGGACGGCCGGGGTGGCTTGCAACCCTTGTTGCAATCGCCAAACTGAGATAATCCCGCCATACCCCAACCCGCCTGGGCGTTCGTCCGGTCGGGTTTTTTTTCGCACAAGGAACCGCTTTCATGGCCGAAGACCAAGCCCCCGTTTTCCAAATTCAGCGCATCTACCTCAAAGACTTGTCGCTGGAGCAACCCAACTCACCCGGCATTTTGTTGTCGCAAGAGCAACCCACGGTGGACATTCAGTTGGCCTTGGCCGCAGAAAACGTGGCCGATGGGGTGATTGAAGTCACGGTCACCGCGACCGTGACCACCAAAATCCAGGACAAAACCGTCTTTCTGGTCGAGGCCAAACAGGCCGGCATTTTCGAGGTGCGTGGCATTGCCGAGGACCAAATTGGCCCCTTGGTGGGCATCGCATGTCCGCAAATCGTCTACCCCTATTTGCGTGGCAATGTGGCCGATGTGGTGCAGCGTGCGGGCTTTCCACCGGTGCACCTGACAGAAATCAACTTTCAAGCCATGTACGAGCAGCAGGCCCAACCAGCGTCGGCCAACCCTGCGGTTCAATGAGCGTCTGACAACGGCTCAAGGCATGCCAGAGGTGAGCAGCCCGCGCATGAAGGTGGCCGTGATTGGCGCTGGCGCATGGGGCACGGCCCTGGCCATCAGCGCGGCACAACAGCACCAGGTGGTCTTGTGGACGCGCGGCAACGCGCATGCACAACGCTTGCAGCGAGAGCGGGTAAATTCTCAATACCTGCCCGGCGTGGCCCTGCCCGCAGCATTGCAAATCAGCCACCAGGCTTTGTCCGCTGTCATGAATGGTTCGGATTTAGTGGTATTGGCCACCCCCGTGTCGGCCTTGCGCGTCCACTTGCAGGCTTTGGCCCCTCACCTGAATGGCACACCGGTGGCTTGGGCGTGCAAAGGCTTTGCCCCGGAAGCGGGCGGCCCCCTGCCCCATGAGGTGGCCCAAGCGGTGGACCCTCTCATTCGTGGCGGCGCGTTGAGTGGGCCGAGTTTTGCCATTGAGGTGGCCCGCGGCCAACCCACCGCCTTGGTGGCGGCAAGTGCCCATGCTGCAGTGCGCGAGCGCATGGCCGAAGTGTTTCACAGCCCCAGTTTGCGCGTGTACGGCAATGACGACATCGTCGGGGTTGAAGTCGGTGGTGCGGTGAAAAACGTGCTGGCCATCGCCACCGGTTTGTGCGATGGCATGCAATTGGGATTGAATGCCCGCGCCGCCTTGATCACCCGTGGCTTGGCAGAAATCTCACGCCTGGGCCAGGCTTTGGGGGCCAGGGCGGATACCTTCATGGGCCTGAGCGGATTGGGCGACTTGGTGCTCACCGCCACCGGCGACTTGAGCCGCAACCGACAGGTGGGCTTGGCCTTGGCGCAAGGCAAGCATTTGCCCGATATTTTGCAAGCCCTGGGCCATGTGGCCGAGGGCGTCTACACCGCCCAAACGGTGGTGCTGCGCGCTCAGCAGTTGGGCGTGGACATGCCGATTGCCCAAGCGGTGGTGGCAGTTTTGCAAGGCCAGCACACGCCGCAACAAGCGGTGGCCGCACTCATGGGGCGTGGAGCCAGGGGCGAATAAGCTCAGTCGCGGGCGCGGAAAAGGCGGCTGCGGTCAAACTTCCAGGTTATCTATCAAGCGCGTCTGACCCAGTCTCGCCGCGCCCAACACCACCAGGGGGTCACCGGCTTGGGGGGATTGCAGGTCTTGGCGGCGGCGCACCGTGAGGTAGTCGGGTTGCCAGCCACGCTGGCGCAGGCCGTCCATGGCCTTGGCTTCCAAGTCCGGCAGGTGGGCTGGCAGCGCGCTGGCGGCAGCCAGGGCCTCGCGGCCCAGTTGGCGCAAGGCCAGTGACAGTTGCACCGCCTCAGCCCGTTCAACCTCGTTGAGGTAGCTGTTGCGCGAACTCAGCGCCAAGCCATCGGGCGCACGTTGGGTGACCAGGCCGCTGACGTCAATGGGCAAAGCAAACTGGCGCACCATTTGGCGAATCACCATCAGTTGCTGATAGTCTTTTTTGCCAAACACCGCCACACCCCTGGCTTTGCCCGCGAAAACAGCCATCAACAGCTTCAACACCACGGTGCACACGCCGGTGAAAAACCCAGGGCGAAACTGCCCCTCTAGGATGTCGGCCAGCACCGGGTCGGGCTGAACCTTGACGGTTTGGGCCTCGGGGTAGAGCTCGCTTTCGCGCGGTGCAAACAGCACATCGCAACCTCGGGCTTTGAGCTTGGCGCAGTCACCCTCCCAGGTCCGGGGGTAGCTGTCAAAGTCTTCGTTGGGCAAAAACTGCAGGCGGTTGACAAAAATGCTGGCCACACTGCGGTCGCCCAAGGTTCTGGCGTGGTCGATCAAGGCCAGATGCCCGTCGTGCAAATGGCCCATGGTGGGCACAAATGCCGGGCGCAGTGTGCCACCCAGGTGCAGGCGCAACTCTTCAATGGTGTGTGCGATGAGCATGGGCTGAGGGTTGGGCCTCAAAGGGCCAGGGCTCAAGTGGGGGTGAAACTCAAGCGAACATAAATGGGCGCATAAACCTCGGCCTGGGTGACTTCAATCAAAGACTCTTTGGCCAGTTCCAATACAGCAATGAAGGTCACCACCAGCACAGACACGCCTTGGCGGGCATCGAACAAGTCGCTGAACTCCATAAACTTGCGGCCTTGCAGTTTTTTCAGGACAAAGCTCATGTGTTCGCGCACGCTGAGCTCTTCTTGGGCGATTTTGTGGTGTTCCACCAATCGGGCGCGGCGCACGATGTCGGCCCAGGCTTGGCGCAGGTCGACCACATCCACATCGGGGAAACGCGGTTGCAACGACTGCTCGATGTAGACCTGGGCGCGCAAAAAGTCGCGGCCAAATAGCGGCACTTCGTTGAGCCGCGCTGCGGCCAGTTTCATTTGCTCGTACTCGAGCAGGCGGCGCACCAATTCGGCCCTTGGGTCTTCGGCCTCTTCGCCTTCGGCGACTTTCTTGGGCGGCAACAGCATGCGCGACTTGATTTCGATGAGCATGGCCGCCATCAACAGGTATTCGGCAGCTAACTCCAGGTTGTGGGCGCGAATTTCGTCCACATAATTG
>RFNL01000425.1 GCA_009927195.1 Betaproteobacteria bacterium
GCCGATTTGACCGGCTTGAAGCTGCGCATCGCCCCCATTTACCGCGACTTCTTCCAAAAGCTCGGTGCCAATGTGGTGCAAATTGCACCTGGTGAGGTGTACACCGCTTTGGAGCGTGGCGTGGTCGATGGGTATGGCTGGCCTTTGCTGGGCATCTTCGATTTGGGTTGGCAGGAGAAAACCAAGTACCGGGTGGAGCCTGGCTTCTACGCCATAGAGTTGGGTGTGATCTTCAGTGCCAACACCTGGCGCAAGCTCAACCCGGCACAACGCGCGTTCTTGGAAAAGCAAGCCGTGTGGTTGGAAAGCCTGAACGTGGAGATGTCGGCCAAAGACGCGCCCGCCGAGATCAAAAAACAGCAAGACGCCGGCCTGCAAGTCATCAAGTTGGATGCAGAGCAATCGCGAATTTTGCAAAAAACCGCTTACGAAGCGGCTTGGGATGCGGTCGTCAAGTCCAGCCCCGCCCATGGGGCCAAGTTGCGCGAAATGCTGGAACCCAAATAAGGGGCTGAGATGATGAATCGTTGGTCCCATGCCCTGGGTCAGGTCTACGAAGTGTTGGCATGGCTGGCTTGTGCCATGCTGTTCGCCTTGATGTTGGTGATTTGCGCCGATGTGTTTTTGCGCAATGTGCCGCTCATACCTGGCTTGCGTGGCATGCCTGCGACCAACGATTTGTCGGAGGCTTTTTTGTACCTCATCACCTTGTTTGCTGGCCCTTGGCTGTTGCGCTTGGGCCAGCACATCCGTGTGGACATATTGCTGCGCGCCATCCCGGCTATGTGGGCTTGGTACTGCGAATGGGCGGTGGATGTGCTGGGCTTGATCTGCTCCTTGGTGATCGCTTGGTACGGCTTGACCACCACTTGGGACAGCATGCAAACCGGTGAAATGTTCATCAAAGCCCTGACCACGCCGGTGTGGTGGTGGCTGGCATTTTTGCCACTCACCTTTGGTTTGTTGGCGGTTGAATTCGTGTTTCGGATGCACCGCTTGATGCACGGCGAGCGCGCTCCCCGTGAAGAAGCGGTATCGGCTTCCTAAAACCCACTAAGGATTCTCATGAGTTGGCAATTGGCGTCGTGGTTGTTGTTGGGCGGATCCACCGTGCTGCTGTTTTTGGGTTTGCCGGTGGTGTTCTCATTCTTGGTCATCAATGTGCTGGGCGCTTGGATGATTTTGGGCGGTGAAGCGGGCATCGCACAAATGGTGCGCAATTGCGTGGGCTCGGTGGCCAGTTTTTCACTCACCCCCATTCCCTTGTTTGTGCTCATGGGCGAGGTGTTGTTCCACACGGGCTTGGCGGTCAAGGTGATCGATGGCATTGAGCGCTTGATCAAAAACTTGCCCGGCCGATTGGCCGTGGTGGCCATTGTGGCGGGCACGGTCTTCTCAGCGATTTCAGGGTCAACGATTGCCACCACCGCCATGCTGGGTGGCTTGATGGTGCCCTTGATGCTGCAGCGTGGCTACCACCCGACCATGGCCACCGGGCCGGTGATGGCCATTGGTGCGGTCGACATGTTGATTCCGCCTTCGGCGCTGACGGTGTTGCTCGGTTCGCTCTCGGGCATTTCGATCAGCAAACTGCTCATTGGCGGCGTGGTGCCAGGCCTGATTTTGAGCCTGGTGTTCGTGGCCTATATCGTCATTCGGGTCAAAATCCAACCCCATCTGGCCCCCAAGACCGAATTCACCGAACACAAGGGCTGGGACATGTTTCAGCCCTTTGTGAAGTACGTGCTGCCCTTGGTGTCGATTTTTGCGGTGGTGGTGGGCGTGATGATTGCAGGCATAGCCACCCCCACCGAGTCGGCTGCGATTGGGGCCTTCACCACTGTTTTGTTTGCCATGGCCTACCGCGCCTTGAACGTGAAAAACATGTTGGAGAGTTTGCGCGCCACGGTCACGATTTCGGGCATGATTTTGTTCATCATCATCGGCGCGACCACGTTTGCCCAAATTTTGTCTTTTTCGGGGGTCAGCAACGGCGTGGTCCAGGTCATCACGGGTGCGAATTTGTCCACCAACGCCATTGTCTTGGGGATGCTGCTGATCCTGATTTTCCTGGGCGTTTTTGTGGACCAGGTCAGCATGATGCTCATCACCTTGCCGATCTTTATGCCCATCGTTCAGCAATTGGGCGTGGACCCGGTTTGGTTTGGCATCATGTTCCTGATCTGCATGCAATTGGGTTTGCTGTTGCCGCCCCACGGCTTGTTGCTGATGACCATGCGTGGCGTGGCCCCCAAAGAGGTCACCATGATGCACATCTTTCAAGCGGTGATGCCTTACCTGGCATTCAGTTTTGCCGTGTTGGCCTTGGTGTTCATCTGGCCGCCGGTGGCCACTTGGTTGCCCAACCTGTTGGGTTGATGCTGCCCTTTGAACCCATGAGCACTGCGCCGCAACCCATGACCTCTCACCCCTTGGTGCAAGAGCGTTGCGTGCACCGCGATCTGTACACCGACGCCGCTTTGTTTGAGCAAGAGCGGCAGCGCTTTTTTGCCCGCGCCTGGTTGTTTGCGGGGCATGGCAGCCAAATCCCTGCGCCTGGCGACTACCTCACGCTTGACCTGTCGGGCCAGCCGCTGTTGTTGGTGCGCAATCTGCTAGGCGATATCCAAGCTTTTTTCAACCGCTGTGCCCACAAGGGTGCCCAGCTCTACACCTTGCCGCACGGCCATGCGGGCAAGATGATGCGCTGCCCTTATCACGCTTGGTCTTACCGCTTGGACGGTCGTCCCTTGACCGTGCCACTCAAGGACGGATATGCGGGTACGGGTCTGGACAGCGGCCCTTCTGGCCAGGGCCTCACCCCTTTGCCTGGTTTGCAGGTTTATCGCGACTTTGTGTTTGTGCGCCTGAGTGCCCAAGGCATGGGCTTTGCTGATTATTTCGGCGATGCCCTCAAAGCCATTGACAACATGGTCGAGCGCTCACCGGAGGGTCGCTTGGAAGTGGCCGGTGGTGTCTTGCGCAACACCATTGCTTGCAACTGGAAGATGTACCTGGAGAACATCAACGACGCGGTGCATCCAGTGTCGTCCCATGAGTCGGCCAGTGCAGCCGCACGAGAGGTGTGGAAGGGCCAAGGCAGCGCAGAGCCGATGCCCATGGCCGTTGAGCAAATCCTTCCGTTTGCCAATGGCTATGATTATTTCGATCACATGGGTGCACGCATCCACCCCCAAGGCCACAGCCTGCTTGGGGTGAACTTCAGCATCCATTCGGCCTATGCCGTGCCCAGCGACTACCAGGCCGCACTGGAAGCCCGTTGGGGGGTTGAGCGAACCCAGGAAGTGTTGCAACGCTCGCCCCAAAATGCCGTGCTCTATCCCAGCATCGCCTTGAAAGGTTCTCCCTTGTCGATGCGGGTCATCCGACCTTTGGCGGTTGACCGCACCTTGGTGGAGGCTTGGAGTTTTCGTGCCGTGGGTGCGCCAGACCTGTTGCTCCAACGGGCCATGACCTATAACCGTTTGGTGTTTTCGCCCATGTCGGTGGTGGCCCATGATGATGTGCATTTGTTTGAAAGCATTCAACAGGGCTTGCAAGCCATGGGCAACCCATGGGTGAGCCTGCACCGCAATTACCAAGCCACCGAGAGCGCCCAAACCATCGCCGATACCAACAGCGCGAATGAGTGGTTGATGCGCAATCAGTACCGGGCCTGGGCACGGGCCATGCAGCAGCCGCTGGCATCGGAGGGCCCATGACCGAGGAACGGGTGCGCAGTGTGCAAGATTTTGTGATTTGGGAGGCGCGCTTGCTCAACCAGGGCCGCTACCAGGAATGGCTAGACCTGTATGCCGCCGATGGCCGCTACTGGGTGCCGCTGAACGGCGACTTGCAAAACGAGGCGGATGGGCACAATGCCTTGGCCGACGAAGACCACTTGTTGCTGAGCTTGCGGGTCAAGCGCTTGTTGGCGGGGCGCGCCCATTCCCAGCAGCCGCGCAGCCGCAGCACCCATGTGTTGCAACTGCCCCAGGTCGACCAGGTCGATGAGCATGTCGCCCAGGTCTACACCCCATTCACCTATGTGGAATGCCGTGGCGAACAGCAACTGTGGTTGGCGGGGCATTGGTGCCATCGATTGTCACGCCAAGCCGACGCATGGCGCATTGCGCTCAAGCGGGTCAATTTGCTTTCTGCGGGCGCAGCCCTTAGCGCCATTCAATTGTTTCCCTGAGCCTCCTATGCAAGCGTCTTTGATCGGCAATTTTTTTGGAGTACGCCATCATGGCTGAACGTTCATTTGTGCAAGAGGTGCAAAAGCTGCGCTTGGGGGCGGGCGAGGAGTTTGTCGGCGAGGGCATCCTGGCCGTCACCAAAGCCCTGCTCGAGTCGGGTGTGTCATATGTGGCAGGTTACCAAGGCGCGCCCATTTCGCATTTGATGGATGTGCTCGCCGATGCACAAGACATCTTGCAAGAGCACGGTATCCGTTTTGAAAACAGCGCCAGCGAAGCCACCGCAGCAGCCACCTTGGCGGCATCGGTCAATTACCCCTTGCGCGGAGCGGTCACCTTCAAGGCCACGGTGGGGACCAATGTGGCCTCCGATGCTTTGGCCAACTTGGCCTCGGGTGGCGTGACCGGCGGCGCTTTGATCGTGGTCGGAGAAGACTACGGCGAAGGCTCATCGATCATGCAAGAGCGCAGCCATGCGTTTGCCATGAAGTCGCAAATTTGGTTGCTCGACCCCCGGCCCAACCTGCCCAGCATGGTCAAGGCGGTGAAAATGGGTTTTGAGTTGTCAGAGGCCAGCCATACCCCGGTGATGTTGCAGTTGCGCATCCGCGCTTGCCATGTGCATGGCCGCTTCACCGCCAGTGACAATGTGCGCGCGCCATACGCTTTGCACGAGGCCATGGAACAACCCCGGCGCGATGTCAGCCGCATTGTGTTGCCGCCAGCGAGTTTTGTGCACGAGCAAGAAAAGCTCACCCAACGCTGGCCAGCCGCTGTTGCATTCATCCAAAAGCACCAGCTCAACGAGTTCTTTGACGGCGACGCCAATGATGTGGGGATCTTGGTGCAAGGCGGCAACTACAACGCCTTGGTGCGGGTGCTCGAACGCCTGGGCTTGGCCGATGTGTATGGCCGCAGCCGTGTGCCCATCTACGTCATGAACGTGGCTTATCCGGTGGTGGATGCGGAGGTTTTGCGGTTTTGCCAAGGCAAGCGAGCGGTCTTGCTGGTCGAAGAAGGCCAGCCCAATTTTGTTGAGCAAAACGTGGCCACCGTGTTGCGCCAAGCCGGTTGCACCACCGCACTGCATGGCAAAGATTTATTGCCACCAGCGGGTGAGTACACCTTGCACGAGGTGCTCAAAGGGGTGCGCGCCTTTGCCCAGCGCTACGACCTGCTGCCTGCAACGGCCACAGCGGCAGTTGCGCCAACTGCACCACCCATCCCCAAAACGCACAAGGTGTTCGCGCTCAAGCCCTTGCCAGAGGTGGTGCAGCCCCGGCCCCCGGGTTTTTGCACCGGTTGCCCAGAGCGCCCCATCTTTGCTGCGATGAAGCTGGTGGAAAAAGAATTAGGCACCCACCATGTCAGCGCAGACATTGGCTGTCATTTGTTTTCCATCTTGCCGCCTTTTCACATTGGCAACACCACCATGGGCTATGGCTTGGGCACCGCAGGCGCATCGGCCATGAATGTGCCTGCGGGCAAAAAGGCCATTTCCATCATGGGCGATGGAGGCTTTTGGCACAACGGCCTGACCAGCGGCATTGCCAATGCGGTGTTTAACCGCAGCGACAACCTGACCATCGTGGTGGACAACAGTTACACCTCGGCCACGGGCGGCCAAGATGTGCTGTCGTCCAAAGCCCTCAATCCCGCCCGCAGCACCGGCCACCTGATTGAAAAAGCCGTGCGAGGTGTGGGCGTGCAATGGGTGCGTACTTTCAAGCGCACTTATGACGTGGCCGGTTTGCGCGACGCCTTGAAAGAGGCATTGACCAGCCAGCAACCCGGCCCCAAGGTGTTGGTGGCCCAGTCTGAATGCATGCTCAACCGTCAGCGGCGCGAAAAACCGCAGGTGCGTGCCCAACTGGCGGCCGGTCAGCGGGTGGTGCGTGAGCGCTTTGGGGTGGATTCAGACACCTGTACCGGCGACCATTCCTGCATCCGCATCTCGGGTTGCCCTTCGCTGTCCATTCAGACCAACCCCGATCCTTTGCGCACCGATCCCGTGGCCACCGTGCTCGACAGTTGTGTTGGCTGCGGCATGTGTGGTGAGGTGTCGCACGCGGCTGTGTTGTGCCCATCTTTTTACAAAGCCCAGATCGTCAGCCACCCGTCGGCTTGGGAAAGGTGGTGGGACGGCCTGCGCAGCCGTCTGGTGGGTGCGTTGCAACGCCGGCGTGCCCAACGCTTGGCCCAGTGGGCATTTTGATGGCCATGGACAAACATCCCCAACCCATCAAAATCGCCATTCTCGCCATGGGCGGCGAAGGCGGTGGTGTGCTGGCTGATTGGATCGTTGACCTCGGTGAGCACGCTGGCCATTGGGCACAAACCACATCGGTGCCGGGTGTGGCCCAGCGCACCGGTGCCACCATTTATTACGTGGAGTTGTTTCCCAAGCCCGAAGCCGGCGCTGCTGGCCCTGTGCCGGTGCTTGCCTTGATGCCCTTGCCGGGTGATGTGGACATTGTGCTGGCCTCTGAATTGATGGAGGCGGGTCGGGCCGTGCAGCGTGGGTTGGTCACCGCCGACAGAACCACCCTCATCGCGTCCAGCCATCGGGTGTATTCCATCCATGAAAAATCGGCCATGGGCGATGGCCGGGTGGATGCGCATCAATTGCGGGCCCATGCCGAAAATGCCGCCCAGCGTTGGGTGTGCTTTGACATGGCCGCATTGGCCGAGCGCGAAGGCAGTGTCATCAGTGCGGTGCTGTTTGGTGCCTTGGCAGGTGTGGGGGTGTTGCCTTTTTCGCGCGCCCAGTTTGAGGCCACGATTGAGCGCGCGGGTTTGGGTGTGCAAAGCAGTTTGCGCGCTTTTGCGCAAGGTTTTGCCATGTCCCAAAACCCAGGGCCCATCACACCCGCTGCTCCACCACCGCCCGCCGCCACCAAGCCAACACCTCAAAATGCAGTGCTGCGTGATTGTGTCGATCAGGTGTGGGACATGCTGGATGCGCCCGCCCGCGATTTGGCCATCGAGGGTGTGCGCCGCATGGCCGATTACCAAGACCCGGCGTACGCGCGCTTATACGTGGACCGGCTGCACAGCGTGCATCAGGTGTTGCCGCAGGACCCGCAGCAAGTGATGGCCGCATTGGCGCGCCATTTGGCGCTGTGGATGTCGTATGAAGACACGGTGCGGGTGGCAGACCTCAAAACCCGGGGCAGCCGCTTTCAACGGGTGCGCAGCGAGGTGGGGGCCCAAGACGTGCAACTGCTGCGCATCAATGAATACATGCACCCGCGTTTTCAAGAAGTGTGTGAAACCCTGCCCGCGGCTGTGGGCCGCTGGCTGATGGCCTCGCCCACTTGGCGCGCATGGGGCGAGCGGCTGTTCAGCCGGGGCCGGGTGGTGCAAACCAATGCCCTGGGTGGCTTTTTATTGCTGTACATGGTCTCTGCCCTCAAGCCCTGGCGGCGCCTTAGCTTGCGCTATCAACTAGAAAACCAGCGCATTGAGGCTTGGCTGGCATTGGTGCGGCAATGGGCAGCCAGCCATCCTGCGCTGGCCCTGGAAATTGTCTTGTGCCAGCGCTTGGTCAAAGGCTATGGTGACACCCACGCCCGGGGCCATCACCACCACGACCAGTTATTGGCGCTGGTGACCCAGCACGGCGCGCGCGTGAGTGCCGACCAATTGCGTGCCTTGCGGATGCGGCCTTGGCCGATGACCAAGGCAATGCCTTTCGCAGCACCTTGGCTGCGCAAGCTTGGACTTGAACCTGGCGGGAGAGCATCACATGTCCATCCACAATGCGCCCACCGACATGCGCCACTGGGTGCGCGAGCGCGAGGTACACCGCGACATCTTCACCCACCCGGATGTGTTTGCGCTGGAAATGCAAACCGTTTTCACGCACACCTGGGTGTATGTGGGCCATGCCAGCCAAATACCCCAAGCCGGTGACTACCACACCACCACGGTGGGCGATCAACCCGTTGTGATGGTGCGCCAAGCCGATGGTGGCATTGCGGTATTGCACAACCGCTGCGCCCACAAGGGTGTGAAGATCGCGGGCCGAGAGCACGGCAATACCGGTAAATTTTTCCGCTGCCCCTATCACGCTTGGACCTTCAAACTCGATGGTGCCTTGCTGGGTATCCCACTCAACAGCGGTTATGCCCAAAATGGGTTTGAAGGTACCGAGGCAGCGCAAGGCATGGCCCGCGTGGGGGCGGTCCAGGTTTATCGCGATTTTGTGTTTTGCCGCTTGGCCGCCCAGGGCGAGTCGTTTGCGGACTTCTTTGGCGAATCCCTCTCCACCCTGGACAACATGGTGGAACGCTCGCCTGAAGGCAAACTGGAAGTGGCGGGCGGGGTGCTGCGCTACATGCATCGCTGCAACTGGAAGATGTTGGTCGATAACCAAACCGACACCTGCCACCCGATGGTGGCCCACGAGTCATCGGCTGGCACGGCCGTCAAAGTGTGGAAGGCTGCGCCCGAGGGCACGCCAAAACCCATGGCGGTGGAATTGTTTGCCCCGTTTGTCAGCCCCTATGAATTTTTTGAAGGCATGGGCATTCGCTCGTGGCCCCATGGCCATGGACACACTGGCACCGCAGACTCCATCCATGCCGCCTATTCGCCCGTTCCGGGTTACTGGGACCAGATGAAGGCCGCCTATGGCGAATCAAGGGCGCAAAAAATCCTGGGTGAGGTGCGGCACAACACGATTTATTTCCCCAACATCATGGTCAAGGGTCCGATCCAAACCCTGCGCGTTTTCAAGCCCTTGGCGGCAGACCGCACCTTGGTCGAGTCGTGGACCTTTCGTTTGGTGGGTGCGCCCGACTTGTTGTTGGAGCGCACCTTGATGTACAACCGCTTGATCAATGCACCCACCTCGGTGGTGGGGCATGATGATCTGGAGGTGTATGAACGCTCCCAACAAGCCTTGCTCTCCAGGGGCCGCGATTGGGTCAACATCGGGCGCTTGTACGACCCGGCTGAAGCCGCGACACCAACCCAGGTGGTCAATGGCACCAGCGAATTGCAAATGCGCAACCAATACCGCACCTGGGCGCGCTACATGGCCATGGGCCCAGAGGTCAAGCCATGAGCCCCACCCCTACCCAAGCCCTGATCGATCTGGTGTACCAAGAGGTGCGCTGCATCGACGAGCAGCGCTGGGACGATTGGCTGGCCTTATACACCGAGGAC
>RFNL01000208.1 GCA_009927195.1 Betaproteobacteria bacterium
TTGCCTGATCGACCTGCGGTGCAGTGGCCCGGTGGCGCTCACATCGCTTTATGGGTCACGGCTTCTTTGCAGTGGTTTCCATTGAACCAAAAAGGCGTGCCTTTCAAGCCGGTGGGTTCTTTGCAAACCGCTTACCCCGATTTGCGCCATTACACCTTGCGAGACTATGGCAACCGCGTGGGCATCTACCGCATCATGAAGGAACTGCGTGCGCGCAACATTGCAGCCACTGTGCCAGTCAATGCTGCGGTGGCGGCCCGCTATCCCTCACTGGCTCAGGCCTGCGTGGACTCGGGTTGGGAGTTGATGGGCCATGGTTTGGACATGGACCACATTCACCACACGGGCATGAGCGATGAAGCACACGTCATTGAGCGCAGTTTGGAGATCGTGCGTCGCTTTGCGCCGGTGCGGGGTTGGCTTTCGCCGGCGCGCAGCGAATCGCACCATACCTTGGACTTGGTGGCCCAGGCCGGCATTGAATATGTGTGCGACTGGGTCAACGACGACATGCCTTACGCCATGCGCGCGGGTGGGCGCGAAATCGTGTCCATGCCTTTGTGCGCCGACATTGAAGACGCGGGCTTGCTGATCGCTTGGCACCAAGACGAAGACGACTTGCGCCAGCAATGGATCGACCAGTTTGATTACCTGTATGCCGAGGGCCAACGCCATGGGCCGCGCATCATGTCCTTGCCCTTGCATGCCTGGACCATTGGCCAACCCTATCGCATTGGTGTGTTGGCCGATGTGTTGGACCACATGCTCGCCAAGCCGGGCGTGTGGGCAGCCACCGGGGGACAAATCATGGATGCCTGGTTGGCCAGCCAAGCCCAGGCCTGATGCCTCTACCCGCGGACCCCTTTGGGCGTCTGGGGTGTGGCGACTCAATTCGATTGCCGGCGCTGGGCAATGATTTGGCGCAAGGTTTCCTTCAGCGTCTCGGCCCGTGCCAAGCCAAACGGGCGAAGAATTTTTTCTTCATGCGATTGGGCTTGTTTGATCAGGGATTTGACAATTTTTTGCCCTTGCGGGGTGATGCTCACATGCGTCACCCGACGGTCCTTGGTTTGCGGGGTGCGCCGCACATGGCCCAACGCCTCCATGCGGTCGAGCAAACGGGTGACGGTGGGTTGTTTGGTCAGCGAAATGGTGGCCAAGTGGCCAATGCTCATGCCTTTGCTCCCAAACAGACTGGCCAGAACACGCCATTCGGCCACTGAGAAACCTTGGGCGCGCACCACTTGGTGGAATTCGGTGGAAATCAGTTGGCTGGCTTGGCCCAGCAACGCGGCCAAATAACCGTCGACAAAAGGCGTTGTGCGCGGGGAGGTCAAAGTGACTCCGATCGAGAAAATGACTGCAATGACGGTGAAAAGTTTCGATGATGCGCAGGGCTGCCATCAGAGGATTAACCCTGATGTCTTTTGATTGACAGATAAACATTTCCAAAGTAATGTATCTCTCAGCGTCATAATCGTTCGGAAGAAAGGCGTCATGAAAATTGCTGTGCTCGGTGGAGGTCATGGGGCTTACGCTGCCGCTGCTGATTTGTCCCTGGCAGGGCACGAGGTTCGCCTGTGGCGGCGAGACGCCACTGCCCTGGCAGAGGTCATCACCCACGGCAGCATCCGATTGAAAGATGCCGATGGCGCGCGCGATGTGGCCATCCACACCGCTACCGCCGACATCGGCCTTGCATTGCGTGGTGTGCAACTCATTGTGTTGCCCACACCGGCCCTGGCGCAAGACGATATTGCGCAAGCCATGGCCCCTTATTTGCAAGACGGGCAGGTGGTGTTTTTAGCTCCAGGTACCTTCGGCAGTTTCGCCATGGCCCGGCGCGTGCGTGCCTTGGGCAGTACCGCTGATGTGCGCTGGGCCGAGACTGGCACCTTGCCATATTTGGCCCGCAAGCATGGCCCGCGCGAAGTCAATCTGACCATCCGTGCCGCGCACTTGCCCACTGGCGTTTATCCAGCCTGCCACGCACAAGACACCTTGGCCCTGATCCGCATGGCTTACCCCAGTGTGCATGCCTGTGGCGATGCGCTGTCGGGCGCTTTGATGAATGCCGGGCCCATCATTCACCCCCCATTGATTGTCATGAACGCAGCCCCGTTGCAGCATTTTGAGCGCTGGGACATTCACAATGAAGGCACCCAGCCCAGTGTGCGTGCGGTGACCGATCGACTCGATGGCGAGCGCATGGCCGTGCGCGAGGCGGTGGGTTGGGGCGCGCCCCATTACCCTTTGCGCGACCACTATGAAAACGACCGTTGGATGTATGGGGATGCGCACAAAAAATTGGTCAAGTCCGGCGATTGGCGCGAGTACATTGATTTGCAGCACCACCGCTATGTGACCGAGGACATTGAGTTGGGCTTGGCCTTTTTGTGCTCGGTGGCGCGTTGGAGCGGCGTGGACGCACCCATCGCCCATGGCATCTTGGCCATCACCGGTGGGTATTTGGGGCGCGACCTGCGCCTGGGGCCGCGCACTTTGGAGTCGCTGCAGTTGAACCATCACAGCCCCGGCCAATTGCGCGAACTGTTGCACCATGGAGAGCGCTCATGAGTGCGGTGCGCTTTGTGGCGGTGGGTGCGGGTCGCATGGGCCGCAGCATTGCCACCGCATTTGCCTATGCAGGGCATCGCGTGGCTGTGGTGGATTTGCGCCCGCGCACAACCGCACAGTGGCTGGCTTTGCAACAAGAGGCGCTGGCCGAAGTGCGCGCCAGTTTGACCAGTCTGGCCGAGTTGGGCGCTTTCCCGGTGGCGCAAGTGCAATCCATTGTGGCCCGCGTGTCCTGGGTCAACGCGCCGCAGGCCGATCAGGCGCTGGCCCAGGCAGATATGGTGTTTGAGGGCGTGCCAGAGACCATGGCGGCCAAGCAAAGCGCCCTGGCACGAATCGGTGCAGCTTGTCGCGCCGATGCCATCATCACCTCGACCACCAGCAGCATTTTGGTGACCGATTTGGTGCCTTTTGTGCCGCACCCTGAGCGTTTTTTGAACATCCATTGGCTCAACCCCGCTTATTGATTCCGGTGGTTGAGTTGAGCACCCATCCACGGCTGGAGCCTTCGGTGTTGGCGCGGCCAAAGATTTGATGAGCGCGATTGGCAAGTTGCCCGTGGTGTGTGGGCCCACGCCGGGCTACATCGTGCCGCGCTTGCAGGCCTTGGTGATGAACGAGGCCGCCCGCATGGTGCAAGAGGGGGCGGCCACTGCGCATGAGATTGACATGGCCACCCGCTACGGCATGGGACTGCGCTTTGCGGCTTTGGGCGTGATTGAATTCATCGATGTCGGTGGCAACGATATTTTGTTCCACGCCAGCCGTGAAATGGCCGCCACCATCGACCCGCATCGCTACGCCACACCCGGCATCGTGGCCGACAAAATGAGCAAAGGCCAACTCGGTTTGAAAACCGGGGCAGGCTTTTACGATTACGATGGCCGTGACATCGCGGCTTATCGTCGAGACATCCTGTCTCGGACTTTGGGCATGCTCCAGCATGCCGGCCATTGGCATCCCCCAGCAACCACCACCCACGACTGAAGGAGTTCACCATGTCACCGAATCGTTTCAAACGCCAAGCCCTGATGGGTCTGTGCGTGGCTGTCGCCGCTTTGGCAGCACCGCTGGCTGCACAAGCCCAGGAGATCACCCTCAAGGCGGTGAACGCCTTCCAGGAGGGCACGTACTACGCGCGCAATTTCGAGCGTTTCGTGAAAAAGGTCAATGACGAGGGCAAAGGCCTGATTCAAATCAACTACATCGGTGGACCCAAAGCCATCCCCACCTTCGAGCAAGGCAACGCCTTGCGCAGTGGGGTGGTGGACATGTCCAACACCACCACTTCTTTTGTGGCGGGCATTGTTCCTGAAGGCCTGGCG
>RFNL01000154.1 GCA_009927195.1 Betaproteobacteria bacterium
TTTGCGGAACTTGGGGTCGCTGCCCATTTCGCGCAGCATTTTGTCGTCGGCCATGTGTTCGCTCTCTTTCTCTGGGAAACCGATCAAGACCGCCTGCCCCGCGCGGTCCAAGCGCGCGCACACCCGCAAGCGGCAAGGGGCGGGGCCTACCTCGCTGTGCAAATGCACCATCACAGACGGGCCTGCATCGAGCGCGACCATGCCCAGGCGCCAGGGCAAACGCTCGCGGAAAAACAAATCGTTGCTGTGGTGCAGGGTGGTCGTGGCCAACAATTGGCCCAGTCCGGTTTGGTCACGCCATTTCAGCCGTGGCGAAACACAGTGCACACAAGCCTCTCTGGGTGGGTACTGTACGGTGGCACAGTCTTCACAAACCTGCAACTCAAATCGGCCTTCAGCGGCCGCGGCGGTCAGCCCCAAAGCCACGCGGCTGCGTGCGGAGGGCGGCAAATTCATTTGCGGCGTGCGCAAAATGGGGTTCTTGCGCGCCGGGCGCATCAAGGGCATGCTCATGCGGGTCGCCCCAACAGCACCGCAGCGGTGCACAAACAGCGGTCATAGGTGACCATGCCAAAGCCTGATACCAAGCCCAGTTGGGCGCCCGGCACACTGCGCTCGCCGGCCTGGTCACACAGTTGGCGCAACGCTTCAACCATGCCGATGAAGCCACCGGCCGCACCCGCCTGGCCGACCGACAACTGACCGCCGCTGGTGTTGTTGGGAAAGCTGCCGTCGTGGGTCATGCGGTGTTCGCGCACAAACTGCGGCCCCTCGCCTTTGGCGCAAAAACCCAGGTCTTCAAACTGCATCATCACAATCACTGGGTAATCGTCATAGGTTTGCACAAAATCAACATGCGCTGGGTTGGCATCGGCTTGGGCATACAAATCGTTCAGGTCGCGCCGCCAACCGCCTTGCACCATGATCGGGTCGCTGGCATAGGCATTGTGGCGTTCGATGGCCCCACGGATGATGACATGGGGCAAGCCCAGGTCGCGCGCCCGGTCTTGGCCCATGACCAAAAAGGCATCGGCCCCGGCGCAGGGCATCACGCAGTCGAACAAATGAATCGGGTCTGAAATGGGCCGCCCCGCCATGTATTCGTCCAGGCTGAGTGGTTTTTTGAACAAGGCATTGGGGTTTTTCAAGGCATTGCTGCGCTGGTCCACTGCAATGCGGCCAAAGTCTTCGCGGCGCGCGCCATAAGTGCGCATGTAATTGGCGGTGATGAAGGCAAACACCGAGTTGGGCCCGCCCGAGCCATAAGGGTAGCTGGCATCGCGCGCAAAGTGGCTGAAGCTGCCCAAGGTGAGGCGAAACGAATCCACATGGTTGGTGTCGGCACCGATGCAGGCCACCACACTGGCGTCGCCAGCTTGCACCGCGCGTGCGGCACGGCGCAATGACATCACCCCCGAGGCACCGCCGGTGGGAATATGGTCCAACCAACGCGGCGACAAACCCAAATGCTGGGTCAAACCGACCGCTGTGTCTGGACTGAGTGAAAAGCTGCTCAGGCACAGTCCATCGATGTCGTCCTTGGCCACACCAGAGGCTTGCACCAGCAACTGCACCGCTTGGCCGACAAACCAATGTGCCCCTTGGGTGCAGTAGCGTTGGTAAGGCACGGTGATGGGCACCGCCACCGCCACCCCCGCATACGATTGGCGCTGTCTCATGCTTGTCGCTTTTTCAGGCCACGCACATCGATGCAATGGCTTTGCTGAGGCAGGTCGCGCGCCCAGTCGCGCAATTGGCCGCGCTGGATTTTTTGCGACAAGGTCACTGGCAAAGCGTCGACAAAGGCCACATACCCTGGCGCTTTGTAATAGGCCAATTGATCCAGGCAATGGCGCACCAAATCTTGTGCCAAGGCTGCCCGCTCTGGCAGCGGCAATGGCTGGCGGGTGACCACGCATGCGAGCACCTCGTCGCCACGCACAGCGTCTGGGGTGGCTGCAATGCCGCAGGCCTTGACCGCCGGGTGCTGGGCCAAAACGCTTTCCACCTCGACGGCCGATATGTTTTCGCCACTGCGCCGGATCACATTTTTTTTGCGATCTACAAAGTACAACAAACCCTGGGCATCGCGCTTGACCAAGTCGCCGGTGTGAAACCAACCCTGGGCCCAGGCCGCTTCGGTGGCCTCGTCATCCTTGAGGTAACCGGCGAAAAAATCAAGGCGTGGGTCAGCCCCGTTGGCGCGCACCCACAACTCGCCCGGCACATCCACACCCACATCCACGCCCTGTTCATCGACCAGACAATAAGCCATCTCTGGTGGTGGCTTGCCAAAACAATGCGTGCCCACCTGCCGGGGCTCGTGGTTGGCCATCACACAAGCGGCCGCACCGGTCTCGGTCATGGCCCAAGCCTCGACCAAGGGAAAACCAAACCGCTGTTCGAACGGCGCGTGGTTGCGGTGGTCCACACCCGCACCAAAACCAAACCGCACCGCATGTAGCCGGTCACGCTCGCTGGGGGGCGCGGACAACAACATCGCAGGCATCACCCCCAAATAGTGAATCACCGTGGCACGGCTTTCAGCCACGCTGTTCCACCAGGTCTGGGGGTGAAAGCGATCGAGTTGCACCAAACACCCACCCGTCATCAGCACCACCATGGTCGAAAAAGCCATGGCATTCATGTGGTTCAAGGGCAATGGGGTGATGACCCGCTCTTGGGCACGGCGCAACACACAGACACCGTCGAGTTGGGCGTACCAAAGTCCGGCCGCTAAAAAATACCCATTGAGCAAGCGGCAACCCTTGGGCCGCCCTGTGGTGCCTGATGTGTAGAGCAAGGCGCATTCGGTTTGCCGCCCCACAGCCAGGTGGGCCAGCGGCGGCGGATTATGCGCGCGCGGCATGGGCGCGTTGCTGCCATGGGCCCACACCACACAGTCGCTGCCCACCGCTTGCGCCGCTTGGGCCACATCGGACTGGCGCGGTGCCAGCACCACGGCCAGGGCGATCTCACTGTGGCCGATCAGGTACTGCAATTCGGCCGCGCGCATGTCCGAGTGGATGGGCACCACCGACACGCCCAAGGCATTGAGGGCCCACCAGTGGTACAAAAAATCAGGCCGGTTGTCCAACAGCAAACCCACCCGATGGCCGTGCCCGTAGCCTGCACTTTGATAGACCTCTCGCCACTGCTGCACCTGGACAAAAGCCTGCCCATACGACAGCGCACCGGCAGCGATGCCATATTGGGCGGCGGTGACCGACTCGATGAACAACAAATCGGCTTGGGGTTGGTGTTGCACGGCCGCTTGCAGCGCGGCGTACACGGTGCAGTTGGCTGAACGGGTGTCTAAATCGATCAAGGGCATGGGAGCGCTTTCACATGAACAATTGGATGTTGCCAAATGCGGCATCGCAATTGACCAGGTCCACCCGTTTGAGCCCGATGCGCCATGCGCCATTTTGTTGACGCAAGTGGTAGCTGGCCCACCCGGCATACAACTGTTGCTCGTCGCCCCTGGTCTCCATGTAATGAAAAGCCGCGCGCACCTGGGCTGTACCGAGCGCCGGGTCATGGGACTCCATGCTCGGTGCTTGCATCAAATGGTGGCATCGGCTGATGGGCTCTTGCGAGAAGGTGCGCCGCCCTTTGAGCCGCTCGACGCGGATGCCCAACAGCATC
>RFNL01000387.1 GCA_009927195.1 Betaproteobacteria bacterium
AGAACCAACTCGATGCCTTGCACCCATCGGTGACCCATCAGTCCACCGGTGTCTCGGCCCGTCGCATCGAAGACCGCGTCAAAAAAAACCAGGGCACGGCCCCGCTGTACTTCCACTACCTGTCCACTTTTGCCTCGAGCTTTGACCAGTGGGACTCGGTGCAAACCGTCAACTTCCCCTACGGCCACGGCATCCTCAAGGCCTATATGGGTTTGCGACCGACCGACCCGGACACGCTGGAATACGAAGGCATCTTGAAAAAAGCCTACGGCGAAACCAAGGCCGAAGCGTATTTGTCGCGCAGCATCCACCATGTGCTGATTTATCCCTATTTGTCGGTGCAGTCGCCGTTGCAGCAACTGCGATGCCTGCGCCCCATCGGGCCCGACAAAACCTTGTCCGAGATTTGGCACTTCAGGCTCAAAGGCGCGCCCGAAGCGATCTACCGCCGCGCGTTGTGGTATTTCAACCTGGTCAATTCGCCGGCCACCATGATCAATGCCGATGATTTGGAAAACTGGACCCGGGGCCAATGGGGCTTGCAGTCCAAGGGCGGCGACTGGGTCAGCTTTCACCGCAACACGGGCGGCGACACCGAAACCAACGGCGTGGCGTATTCCAACAACGGCACGTCCGAGGTGGTGATGCGCAATCAGTTCAAAGCCTGGCAGGCCTACATCCGTCCCGCGATTCAAACTGCGGTCAGCGTCGCTTGAGGGAGCACACAGCATGCACAAAACCACACTCACCACCCAGCAAGCCCTGGGCAGCGGCGTTGTCATCGAGGCCGTGCAATCGATGACGGGTGCCGAGTCCATCGCCCCCGACCACATGGGGCGTGCCCGCGTGCCCGCCCAAGGCTATGTGCCGCAAGCCCTGGCCCAAGCCAATCCCGCGTTGATGCACCAGGTGCAAACACTGTTGTTTCGCCAAGCCGCCATGCTCGATGCCAAGCGATGGGACGAATGGATGGGCTTGTTCAGCGACGACGGTGTGTATTGGATGCCGGCCACCCCGGAACAAACCGACTGGGCCAGCCAGCCATCCATCTTTGCCGAAGACCGCTTGCTCATGGAAGTGCGCGCAGGTCGCTTGCAACACCCCAATGCCTGGTCCCAAGCGGCCAATTGGTCGACCAACCACATCGTGGGCAATGTGATGATCGAGCATGCCGATGACCATGCGCTGGAGGTGTATTCGCGCTTTCACATGCTGGAGTTGCGCCGCGATAACGTGCGCCACTTTGCGGGCAGTTACCGCCACAGTTTGGTGCGAGTGAGCGCTGATTGGAAGATCAAGTTGCAGCGGGTGGACATGGCCAACGCCCAGGGTGCATACGACTACGTGATCCAAGCCTGGGTGTGACGCGCGCGCAGTGATTCTCTAGCCCAGGGGCAACGCGTTTCAGCGTCCCTGGTGTGTCACCACTGACCGGTTTCCATGTGAATGGCGACTTGGCAATCGTCAAAGATTGCCAGCTTGGCGATCTTGACCCGCACCCCCAAGACACCGGGCAAGTCCATCAGGCGGACAGCGAGTTTGCCAATCAAGCTCTCAAGCAAATTCACATGCTCGGCGGTGCATTCGGCAATGATGATGCTGCGCACCTTGCGGTAGTCCAGCACATGGGTGATGTCGTCGTCGCGCGGCATCAGCGGTTGTGAGCCCAGGTTGAGTTCGGCATCGACCTGTATCGGTTGGGGCGCATGTTGTTCTTGCGGCAAGATGCCCAAGTTGGCATCAAAGCGCAGCCCGGTCAGGCTCAGGGTTTGGGTGCCTTTGCTGGCCATGTCTTTGCCTCACAGCACGCCAGGCTTGGCGCGAAAAATTTCCACTCCCACCGCTTCGCAGTCGGGGTAGACATCGGGCTTGCGGGTCGACACCTGGGCGGCCATCACGCCGGGGTGGGCCATCAGCGCCGCCATGATGTCGTCGCACAAGGTTTCTTGCAAACCAATGTGGCCCTGAGACACTCGCTCGTGCACCACTTGGCGCACAAAGTCGTAATCCACCACTTCGTCCAATTGGTCGTGGCGGGCCTGGGTGTCTTGCAAAGACACGTACAGGTCAATGTCGATCAGCAAGCGCTGGGGGGCGAGTTGTTCAAAATCATGGATGCCAATGCGCGCCGGGACATCCAAGCCGCGCAAAAACAAACGCCGGTGTTGTGACAGCAATGGGTGGTTCATGCCTGGTTTTGCAGCAATTCATCCACCACAAAAAGCACATCGCGCGCCATCGGCACCAGGTGTTGGCCGTTATCGACTTGGATGCAAGTGCCGGTGATGGATGCGGTTTGGGCCAAAAATACAGCGGCTTGGGCCACGTCCTGGGGGTCGATGGGGCGGCGCAGCAAATTACCTTGAGCGGCGATGTCAAAGTTGGCCTGGGTTTGCGGACCGCTGGGGTAGAGCAGGCCGGGCGCGACCGCATTGATCCGCAGTTGGGGCGCCAGACTTTGGGCCTGCAAGCGAACCGCCCGCTCCAAAGCCAGCTTGGACAAGGTGTAGGAAAAATAATCGGGGTTGAGGTTGAACACCTTTTGGTCGAGCACATGCAGCAAGCTGGCGTGCCCGGCCGGGCCGTGGGCGTGCAAGCGGGCCATGTGCTGGCCCATGTGCATGGGCGCCAGCAGGTTCACTCGCAACTGTTGCAAGGCCAGGGGGTCGCTGAAGTCGCGTCCGCTGTCGGGCTCAAACAAAGAGGCGTTGTTCACCACGCAGCGCAAAGCAGCGCCCGCATGGGCCTGGGCCTGGTCAAAAATCTGGGCCACGCCGTCGGCGCTGTCGAGCGAGCCACCCACCGCCTGGGCCAGTACACCCATCTCGCGCAATTGCCCGGCCAAGCTCATGGCCGCCTGCGCAGAGTGTTGGTAATGGCACACCACGTTCCAGCCACTGCGCGCAAATGCCAGGCTCATGGCGTGTCCCAGCCGATGTGCGGCACCGGTGACCAAAACCCAATCGTTCATGTGGATAGCACGCGCCCCGGGGCAAACCAAGGCAACAAGGTAGGATGAATAGGCCATGAATGTACCGCCTTTTCCTGCCACGATCCCCCCCGCCTTGCACCAACTGATGGCCCGCGCCATGGCCCAAGCCGGCGGTTGGTTGGGCTTTGACCGCTTCATGGCCATGGCCCTTTACGCGCCGGGCCTGGGTTATTACAGCCGGCAAGACCATTTCATTGGCAGCGATACCGAACGCAGCGACTTTGTCACCGCCCCGACCCTGGGCCCTTGGTTGGGTCAAACCTTGGCCCATGCGGTGCGCCAGGCCTTGAACCACACCGGCACCGATGCGTTGTGGGAGTTTGGTGCGGGAAATGGGGCCTTGGCTTTGCAATTGCTGGACCATTTGGGCGATGCGGTACAACGCTACACCATCATCGAGCTGTCTGGCGCTTTGCGCCAGCGCCAGCAAATCACCTTGACCGCCCATGCCCCCAAAGTGCAGTGGTTGAGCGAGTGGCCCGAGGCTTTGGACGGTGTGGTGGTGGGCAATGAGGTGATCGATGCCATGCCGGTGCGGCTGCTGCAACGCCGCCAAGGCCTTTGGCACGAGCGCGGCGTGGTGGCCGCTGGCGCAGACCCGGCCCAGCCTTGGCAGTGGCAGGACCGGCCCACCGATTTGCGCCCACCGCTGGCGATCGAGGGCGAACACGACTATTTGACCGAGGTCCATCCGCAGGCCGAAGCCTTTGTGCGCAGCCTGGCCGAGCGCATGCAGCGCAGCCCTCGCCAGGGCGTGGTGATTTTGCTGGACTACGGTTTCCCTGAGAGCGAGTACTACCATCCGCAGCGCCACATGGGCACGGTGATGTGCCATCGCGCCCACCGTGCGGACAGCGACCCGCTGGCCGATGTGGGGCTCAAAGACATCACCGCCCATGTCAATTTCACTGGTTTGGCCTTGGCCGCCCAAGATGCAGGCTTGCAGGTGCTGGGTTACACCTCTCAGGCCCATTACCTGCTCAATTGCGGCATCCTGCCGCTGTTGCAATCGCTGCCCAACGCGCAGCGCCAACTGGCCCTGAGATTGGTGCAAGAGCATGAAATGGGTGAGTTGTACAAGGTCCTGGTGCTGGGCCACGGACCGGCCTGGATGCCAATGGGTTTTGAACGCGGGGACCGCACCCATGCGCTGTAAGCCCCTGGCCACGTTCGGCCGATGCGGGCGAGCGCTGGTGCCGCACGGGGATCGTTGATGTGGCGCTGGCTGTTGGTGGTGTTTTTGGCCCTGATATTGTTCAACGGTTTGATGCCTTGGCTGCGCAAAATCGGCTTTGGCCGCTTGCCCGGTGACTTTCAGTTTCGCTGGTTGGGCCGCGAGTGGTACATCCCCATCACCACCACCGTGGTGCTCTCCCTGGTTGCCGCTGGTATCTCCAGGTTGATTTGAGCCGACTGGCTGGGTGGCTGGTCTTGCGCATGGCCAGGGCGCTGGTGGGCACCAATGGGTAACATCCAAGCCTTTCAATCCCTTTCTACCGTTTTGCCACCCATGAATTCGTCCCTCTTGCCTCATCAGCGGCCTGGCCGTGCAGGGCGCTACGCTGTGGTGGCCATGTTGCTGCTGGCTTTGGCTGGTGCGGGCATTGGGTATCTCTATTGGCGGCCGATGGGCGAACAGGCCGCGGGTGCGGCCAAAGGCGATGGCAACGGGGGAAGCCCCAAGGGGGGTGGCGGACGCTTTGGCGGTGGTGGGCGCAACCAAGCCGTCAGTGTGGCCGAGGTGCAACGCCTGGATGTGCGCCAAACCATCCAAGCCATAGGCACTTTGACGGCATTGAACACCGCGCTGGTGCGGGCCAAGATCGATGGAGAACTCAAGGCCTTGCGCTTCACCGAGGGCCAAATGGTGCGCGCGGGCGACGTGCTCGCCGAGATCGACGACCGCAATGCCCTGGCCCAACTGGCCCAGGCCGAAGGCCAACTGGCGCGCGATGTGGCCCAACTGCGCAATGCCCAATTGGACTTGCAGCGCTATCAGGGCTTGCTGGAAAAAGATGCGATTGCGCGCCAGCAGGTGGAGTCGCAACAAGCCCTGGTGCGTCAGTTGCAAGGCACGGTGCAGTCGGATCAGGCCCAACTCGATGCGGCCAAGTTGCAACTCACCCACACCCGTGTGACAGCCCCGATTTCGGGACGCTTGGGGCTCAAGCAAACCGAACTGGGCAGTTTGGTACGGGCCGGAGATGCCAACGGCATTGTGAGCATCACCCAAACCGACCCCATGGCCGTTTTGTTTGCGGTGCCTGAAATCCATGTGCCGCTGATCCAACGCAAGCTGCGCGCGGGCCAGGTGCTGCCGGTACAGGTGTGGGACCGCGATGCCAAACAAATGCTGGCCCAAGGGCGGGTCAGCAGCACGGACAACGCCATCGACCTGGCCACCGGCACCTTGCGTTTGAAGGCGATTTTCCCAAATGCAGACGGCAGCTTGTTCCCCAACCAATTTGCCAATATTCGTTTGCAGTTGGACACCCTCAAAGACAGCTTGGCCGTGCCCAGCGCCGCCGTACAGCGCGGGGCGGCCGGTACCTTTGTGTATGTGGTGCAAGCCGACAATTCGGTGCTGACCCGGGTGGTGCAGCTGGATGCGCAAGACGGCGACTGGCAAGCCATACGCGGGCCGGTGCAGCCCGGTGATCGGGTGGTCACCGACGGGGCCGATCGCTTGCGCGACGGCAGCAAGGTGGAGGTGGTCAAGTCCGCACCCAACCGCGCAGCTTCTGGTGAGGCTGCCAAAGACAAAGCCCCTGCAGCAGCCGGCGCGGCCGGTCCAGCTGCTGCTGCACCTTCTGCCGCACCTGCCGCACCCGCGCCTGCACCCGCCGCTGAGGGCTCAGGTGGCGCAGGTGGCGGTCGGCCCCCATGGATGGACCGCTTGCCCCCCGAGGTGCAAGAGCGGGTGAAAAACATGTCGCCCGAAGAACGCCGTGCATTTTTCCAACGCATGCGCGAGCGGCGCCAATCGCAGGAGCCTTGATGAGCGCCCCAGCGCGCCGACCAAGCCGTGCATCGGCAGACTGGGGTCAGCAGTGAACCTGTCACGCTGGTTTATCTTGCGACCGGTGGCCACCTCTTTGTTGATGGTGGCCATGCTCATCGCCGGCGCCTTGGCCTACCGCTGGCTGCCCATCGCCGCATTGCCACAGGTCGATTACCCCACCATCCAAGTCTCTACCCTTTACCCGGGGGCCAGCCCCGAGGTGGTGACATCGGCGATCACTGCACCACTGGAGCGCCAGTTTGGCCAAATGCCCGGTCTGGATTTGATGAGCTCGGTCAGCTCGGGCGGCGCATCCATCATCACCTTGCGCTTTTCACTCGATCTGGCGCTCGATGTGGCCGAGCAGCAGGTGCAAGCGGCCATCAATGCCGGGGCCAATTTACTGCCCACTGACTTGCCCATGCCGCCGACCTACAGCAAGGTCAACCCGGCCGATGCGCCCATCTTGAGTTTGGCGGTGAGCTCACCCTCGCGCCCCATCACCCAGGTCAGCGACATGGTGGAAAACCGAGTCGCCCAGCGCTTGTCGCAGGTATCGGGCGTGGGCCTGGTCAGCATGGCGGGCGGTCAGCGGCCATCGGTGCGGGTGCAGGTCAACCCAGTGGCTTTGGCGGCCGCCGGTTTTTCACTGGAGGATGTGCGCTTGGCCATCAATCAGGCCAATGTGAACCAAGCCAAGGGCAGTTTGGATGGGCCCCAACGCGCCTCCACCATCGATGCCAACGACCAATTGCGCACCGCCCAGGAATATGGCCAGTTGGTGCTGGCCTATCGCAATGGCAATCCCTTGCGCTTGCGCGATGTGGCTGACATTGTTGAAGCGCCCGAGAACAGCCGCTTGGCCGCTTGGGCCAATCAAACACCGGCGGTGGTGTTGCACATCCGGCGCCAGCCGGGCGCCAATGTGATTGAAACGGTCGAACGCATCCAAGCTTTGTTGCCGCGCTTGCGCGCTGAATTGCCCGACTCGGTGGATTTGCAGGTGATGAGCGACCGCACCGTCACCATCCGCGCATCGGTGCGCGATGTGCAGTTTGAACTGATGCTGGCGGTGGCGCTGGTGGTGATGGTGATCTTTTTGTTTTTGCGCAATGCCGCTGCCACCTTGATCCCCAGTGTGGCCGTGCCCTTGTCTTTGGTGGGCACCTTTGGCGTGATGTATTTGGCCGGCTTTTCCATCAACAACCTGAGCTTGATGGCCTTGACAATTTCCAGTGGCTTTGTGGTGGACGATGCGATTGTGATGATTGAAAACATCGCGCGCCACTTGGAACAGCGCCACAATGCGCCGCTGGCCCAGGCCAGCGGCTGGCGCGAGGCAGCGCTGTCGGCGGCGCTCAGTGGTTCGCGCCAAATTGGTTTCACCATTGTGTCGCTGACCTTTTCGCTGATAGCGGTGCTCATCCCTTTGTTGTTCATGGCCGACGTGGTGGGCCGCTTGTTCCATGAATTTGCCATCACCTTGGCGGTATCGATTTTGATCTCCGCGGTGGTCTCGCTCACCCTCACCCCCATGATGTGCGCGCGCTTGTTGCGCCCGCATGCGGCCAGTGCGCCCAGCGCCTGGTCGCAAGCCTTGGGGCAAACCGTTGACCGCTGGATCGAACGCTACGGCCTCAGCCTGGCTCGGGTGCTGGACCAACCGCGTCAGGTTTGGGGAATGTTTGCCCTGAGCCTGCTCAGCACCGTGGCCTTGTATGTGTGGGTGCCCAAGGGTTTTTTCCCGCTGCAAGATACCGGCAGCTTGCAAGTCATCACCGAGGCCACGCAGTCCACCTCATTCGAAGCCATGTCGCAGCGGCAACAGGCATTGGCCGAGCGTTTGCTGGCCGACCCAGCGGTACACAGCCTGACCTCGTTCATCGGTGTCGATGGCACCAACACCAGCCTCAACACCGGGCGCATGACGCTGCAACTGGTGCCCAAAGCCGAGCGTGATGCGCCCTTGCCAAGCGTGGTTGAGCGACTGACCCGCCTGGGCGATCAAGTCAGCGGCATGCGCCTGTATGTTCAGCCGGTGCAAGACTTGAGCATTGAAGACCGGGTGGCGCGTACCCAATACCAATTCATGCTCAGTGGGCCAGACCCGCAGGCCTTGGGGTTGTGGTCGCAGCGTTTGCTCGAGCGCATGCGGGTCATGCCCGAGTTGGTCGACCCGGCCAGCGATTACCAGGATCAAGGCCTTCAAGCCTTTGTGCAGATCGACCGGGAAGCGGCCGCCCGATTGGGGGTGAGTGTGTCGGCCATCGATTTGACTTTGTACAACGCCTTTGGTCAGCGATTGATCTCCACCATCTTCACCCAAAGCAACCAGTACCGGGTGGTGTTGGAGGTCAACCACCGCGAGCGCCTGGGCCCAGCGGCCTTGCAAAAGCTGCACGTGCCGGCCACCGGGGGCGCACAAGTGCCTCTGTCATCGCTGGCCAAGGTGGTGGAAAAACCGGCGCTGCTGAGCATCACCCATGTGGCGCAATACCCGGCGGTGACCTTGTCATTCAACCCGGCTGCGGGCGCCTCGCTCGGGCAAGCGGTGCGGGCCATTGAAGCGGCGCGCGCTGAACTGACCCAAGCCGGCATGCCGGTATCGATCGAAACCCGCTTCCAGGGGGCGGCGCTGGCGTTTCAGGCCTCGTTGGTCAATACCCTGTGGCTGATCTTGGCGGCAGTGGTGACCATGTACATCGTGCTGGGCATCTTGTATGAGAGTTACATCCACCCCATCACCATCTTGTCCACCTTGCCCTCGGCCGGTGTGGGCGCTTTGTTGGCCCTGGGTTTGGCCGGCATGGACTTGGGGATGATTGCCGTGATTGGCATTGTGTTGCTGATTGGCATCGTCAAGAAAAACGCCATCATGATGATCGACTTTGCGCTCGATGCCGAGCGCGAACAGGGTCTGCCCCCGCGCGAGGCGATTCTCCAAGCCTGCATGCAGCGTTTTCGACCGATTTTGATGACCACCTTGTGCGCCCTGCTCAGCGCCTTGCCCCTGATGCTGGGTTCGGGGGTGGGCAGCGAGTTGCGTCAGCCGCTGGGGGTGACGATGGTGGGTGGTCTGATCGTGAGCCAATGGCTGACCCTCTACACCACGCCGGTGATTTACCTGTTTTTTGCCCGCCGCTTGTCACAGGTGCGGCCATGAAACGCGCGCAAGAGGGCTGGGCCGATGGCGCGCTGAACTTTTCTGCCCCCTTTGTGGCAAGGCCGGTGGCCACCACCTTGCTGACTTTGGGCCTGGCCTTGGCGGGGGTGTTGGCATATTTCCAGTTGCCTGTTGCACCTTTGCCGCAGGTTGAATTCCCCACTATTTCGGTGCAAGCCAATTTGCCCGGTGCCAGCCCCGAGACCATGGCCACCACGGTGGCCACCCCCTTGGAGCGGGCCTTGGGGTCGATCGCAGGGGTCAATGAAATGACCTCGTATTCGTCGCTGGGCAGCACCCGGGTGACCTTGCAGTTTGACCTCAATCGTGACATCAATGGCGCGGCCCGTGATGTGCAAGCCGCCATCAATGCCTCGCGCGCCTTGTTGCCCACCGGCATGCCCAACAACCCAAGTTACCGCAAAGTCAACCCGGCCGATGCCCCGATTTTGATTTTGGCCCTGACCTCGCAAAACCTGTCAAGCGGCCAGTTGTATGACGTGGCCTCCACTTTATTGGCCCAGCGCTTGTCTCAGGTGGAAGGCGTGGGCCAAGTCACCATTGGGGGCGGGGCATTGCCTGCGGTGCGCATTGAGATCGATCCGACCAAACTGGCCAGCCAAGGCCTCGCTTTGGAAGACGTGCGCACTGCCGTGGCGGCTACCAATGTCAATCGGCCCAAGGGCCAGGTCGACGATGCGCAGCGCAGCTGGCAAATCGGGGCCAACGACCAGGCCAACCGGGCCGACGATTACACCCCCTTGGTACTGCGCTACCGCGATGGGCGCGCGGTGCGCCTGGGCGATGTGGCCCAGGTCAGCGACTCGGTGCAAGATGTGCGCAACTACGGCGTGTCCAATGGTGAGCCGGCGATATTGATTTTGCTCAACAAGCAGCCCGATGCCAATGTGATCGAGACCGTGGCCCGGGTGCGCGCTTTGATGCCGCTGCTGCAAGCGGGCATTCCGGCTGCGGTGGACATGCAAGTGGTCTCGGACCGCACCTTGACCATTCGCGCCTCATTGGGAGAGATCCAAAAATCCCTGGCCATATCGGTGGGCTTGGTGATCGTGGTGGTGGGATTGTTTTTGCGTCGCTTGCGATCGGCCCTGATCCCCAGCGTGGCGGTGCCAGTGTCGCTGGCCGGCACTTTTGCGGGCATGTATTTGCTGGGCTACAGCCTGAATAACCTGTCCTTGATGGCTTTGACCATTGCCACGGGTTTCGTGGTGGATGACGCCATCGTGGTGCTGGAGAACATCACCCGCCACCTGGAGCGCGGGGCCACACCCTTGCAAGCAGCCCTGCACGGCAGCCGCGAAATTGGTTTCACCGTGGTGTCCATCAGCCTGTCCTTGATCGCGGTGTTCATCCCCATCTTGCTCATGGGTGGTGTGCTGGGGCGCCTATTCCACGAATTCGCGGTGGTGCTGTCGCTGGCCATCTTGATCTCGCTGTGGGTGTCGCTGACCACCACGCCCATGATGTGTGCGGCTTTGTTGCAGCCCCACCAGCCTGCAGCCCCTAAAGCCCTGCCGGACAAACCCGTTTGGTGGCAACGCATCCGGGCGCGCCGGCCCCAGGCTGGGCGCCTCTACCGCACCAGTCTGGCTTGGGCGTTGCGCCACCAGCCAGTGATGTGGTTGATATTGTTGGCCGCCATTGGCCTGAATGTGTATTTGTACAAAACCATCTCCAAAGGCTTTTTCCCCCAGCAAGACACGGGCCGTATTTTTGGCTCCATCCGTGCCGACCAAAGCACCTCGTTCCAAGCCATGCAAAAGCGCCTGGACGAATTCATTGCCATCGTGCGGGCCGACCCAGCGGTTGAGAGCGTGACCGGTTTTACCGGTGGTGGACGGCGCAATTCAGCCCAAATGTTTTTGAGCCTCAAACCGCGCGATCAGCGCGATGCTTCGGCTGACCAGGTGGTGGCCCGTTTGCGACCCAAACTGGCCAAGCAAGCCGGGGCCTCTTTGTTTTTGGTGCCCGGCCAAGACCTGCGCATCGGCGCTCGCGTCTCCAGTGCGCAATACGAATACACCTTGAAGGCCGATGACTTGGAAGAACTGCGCTACTGGGAGCCGCGCATCCGATTGGCCCTGAGCCGCTTGCCCCAGTTGGAAGATGTCAACACCGACTATGAAGATCGGGGTTTGCAAACCAGTTTGGTGATCGATCGCGAGGCCTTGGCCCGTTTGGGGTTGAGCATGCGCATGATCGATGCCACTCTCAACAACGCCTACGGTCAGCGCCAGGTGGGAGTGATCTACCACCCCTTGAACCAATACCGGGTGGTGATGGAGCTTGCGCCACAGCACCTGCAAGGGCCGGATTCGCTGCTGCAAATGCAGTTCATCAATGCCGCAGGACAGGCCGTGCCCTTGAGCGCATTCGCCCGCTTGGAGATGACCCACACCGCGCTGTCGGTCAGCCACGAAGGCGGTGTGCCCTCCGACACCTTCAGTTTCAGTTTGGCCCCGGGTGTGTCGCTGTCGCAAGCCACCGAAGCCATGGACAAGGCTTTGGGTGAACTGAAAATCCCGGTCTCGGTGCGCGGCAGTTTTTCGGGCACCGTGAATGCCTATCAGCGCTCTTTGGAAACCCAACCCTTGTTGATCTTGGCCGCCTTGGTCACGCTCTACCTGGTGCTGGGTGTTCTGTATGAAAGTTTGCTCCACCCCATCACCATATTGTCGACCTTGCCCTCGGCCGGCGTGGGCGCTTTGTTGGCTTTGATGCTGTTTGACACGGAGTTTTCCATCATCGCCATGATCGGCGTGATTTTGCTCATCGGCATTGTCAAGAAAAATGCCATCTTGATGATTGACTTTGCCCTGGAGCGACAACGCCGGGGCTGGAGTGCGGCGCAGTCCATCTACGAAGCCTGCCAGTTGCGGGTGCGCCCGATTTGGATGACCACCTTGGCCGCCATGTTGGGGGCCTTGCCACTGGCACTGGGCCGCGGTGACGGCGCCGAATTGCGCTGGCCATTGGGTTTGTCGGTATTGGGCGGTTTGCTGCTGAGCCAGTTGCTGACCTTGTACACCACGCCCGTGGTGTTTGTGGGCTTGGAGGGTTTGCGCCGGCGTGTGATGGGGCCGCGCCGGTGGGTGCGCCATTCACCACAGGCATCGGCACAATGGAGTTCCCCATGAGCTTTGTGACATTTTCTCGCCCAGTGCTTGGGGCCCTGGCCCTGCTGATCGCTGCCTGCAGCGGGCTCAAGCCTGAGCCCATGCCCGCACTGAACCTGCCCACGTCAGCGGCCCAAGGGCCTTGGCAATCGGCCAGCCAAGTGCCCCCTGCCGATCCGGCTTGGTGGCAGTTGTTTCAAGACCCGGTGCTCGATGATTTGCAGCGCCAATTGGTGTTGGGCAACCACAACTTGCAAGCCGTGGCCGCACAGGTGCGGCAAGCCCAGGCAGCGCTGGGAACGGCCCAGGCCAGTTTGTTCCCCACCGTCAATGCCAACCTGGGCATCTCGCGCAGTGAAAACACGCCGGCCACGGTCACTGGCACCAACTACAGCTTGAGCGCGCCCATGAGCTGGGAGCTCGATGTCTGGGGCCGCATCAGTGGCCTGGGCCGGGCGGCCGATGCGCGCTTGCAAGCCAGCCGCGAAGACCTGGCCGCTGCCCGCTTATCGGCGCAATCGACCTTGGTGCAAACCTATTTGGCCCTGCGCAGTGCCGACCAGCAACTGAAGGTGCTGGACCTGGCGGTGCTGGCCTATGAACGCTCGCTGCAATTGACCCAATACCGCTACCAAGCCGGCGTTGTGTCGGCGGCCGATGTGGCCCAGGCGCAATTGCAATGGCAAACCGCGCAAGCCCAGCGGCTGGACTTGCAAACCCAGCGCAGCCAACTCGGCCATGCCCTGGCGGTGTTGGTGGGGCAAGCGCCTTCTGCCCTGACATTGGCATCGCGCACCCAAGCGCTGGCGGTGCCCGAGTTGCCGCAAAGCCTGTCCACTGCTTTGCTGTTGCGCCGGCCCGATGTGGCCGCTGCCGAGCGCCGCGTGGCCGCGGCCAATGCCCAGGTGGGGGTGACCCAAGCGGCATTTTTCCCGGCCCTGACCTTGTCGGCCAATGCCGGTTACCGCAACCAAGACCTGGGCAGTTTGGTGGGCGCATCCAATGTGTTTTGGTCGGTGGGGCCCACGCTGGTGC